>DATKHX010000237.1:0-3431 GCA_035510075.1 Allostellaceae bacterium | reverse complement strand
ATTTCCGCGAGCACGGTACGACGATGCGCGGGCTGATGACGGTCGACAAGATCGACCCGCACGAATTTCTCGCCTTTGTCCACGACATCGACCTCGCCTGCGTGCCGCCCGACCCGGTGCTGGCCGCGGCGTTGCAGGCATTGCCCGGGCGCAAGATCGTCCACACCAACGGCTCGGTCGCCCATGCCGAGCGGCTGCTCGCCCATCTCGATGTCACAGGGTCGTTCTGCGGCGTCGTCGACATCGCCGCGGCCGGGTTCGAGCCCAAGCCGGCGCTCGCCGGGTATCATGAATTGCTGCGCCGGCACGAGGTCGGCCCGCAGACCGCGCTGATGATCGAGGACATGGCGAAAAACCTGGTTCCCGCCGCAGCGCTCGGCATGACCACCGCCTGGGTGCACGGCACGATCGACTGGGCGGCCGCCGGCTCCGAGGGCGACCATATTCATTATCGCGTCGACGATCTCGGCCGCTTCCTCACCGAAGCTGCGGCGCTCCGCCCCGCTGCTATCGAGGTATCCGAGCAATGTCCGTCGCCGACACGATCGGCCGTAAATTGACCGAGAGCCTCGCGCCGGTCCGGCTCGACGTTGTCGACGAGTCGCACCGTCACGCCGGGCACGCCGGTGCGCGGCCAGAGGGCGAGACCCATTTTGCGGTGACGATCGTCTCCGCCGCGTTTGCCGGTCAGAACCGGGTGGCACGTCAGCGCCTCATTTACCAGACGCTTTCCGAGGAATTGGCAACCCGCGTCCACGCGCTGTCGCTGACCACGCTTACCCCCGAGGAAGACGGGCGGTAGCGCTCCCTCCCTCACCCCACCTGCTCCCCGCAACCGGGGAGAGGGAGGGGACCCGCGTCAGCCAGAGGGTTAGGGGCGGCCCGAACGATCATGCCGCCTGGGCGAGGAAATCGCGCAGCTCGTCGGCGGGGGCGTCTTTCATGACGAACGCGTCGCCGATGCCGCGCGGCAGGATCAAGGTGATCTTGCCGTCGCGGACCTTCTTGTCCTTGCCCATATGCGCGAGCAGGCGTTCCGCCGGGATGCCGGCGAGCCCGACATCGGCGAGCCGCGTCGGCAGCCCGGTCGCCGCGAAATGGCGGCGCACCCGTTCGCCTTCCGGCTCCGCCGCGAGCCCGAGGCGCGCCGCGAAATCGAAGGCCAGCACCATCCCCAGCGCCACCGCCTCGCCATGCAGGAGCCGGCTCGAAAACCCGGTCTCGGTTTCGAGCGCGTGGCCGAAGGTGTGGCCGAAGTTCAACAACGCCCGGTCGCCCTCTTCGCGCTCGTCGGCGGCGACGACCGCGGCCTTCATCGCGCAGCTGGTCACGACCGCGTGGCGCAGGGGACCCGGTTCGAGCGCGCACAGCGCATTCCCCTGGCGCTCGCACCAGGCGAAGAATTCGGCGTCGTGGATCAGCCCGTATTTGACGGTCTCGGCGTAACCGGCGAGCAATTCGCGCCGCGGCAGGCTCGACAGCACGTCGGTGTCGGCGAGCACGAGCCGCGGCTGGTAGAACGCCCCGATCAGATTCTTGCCGAAACGCGTGTTGAGCCCCGTCTTGCCGCCGACCGAGCTGTCGACCTGGGCCAGCAACGTCGTCGGGATCTGCACGAAATCGATGCCGCGCAGCAATACCGCGGCGGCAAAGCCGGTCATGTCGCCGACGACCCCGCCACCCAGCGCCACCAGCATCGACCTGCGCTCGATACCGCACGCCAGGATTTCCTCCGCGAGCCGGCCGAAATGATCGAGGTCTTTGGTCTCCTCGCCCGGCGGCAGGACGACTGTATGTTGGGCGATGCCGGCTTCGGCGAGGCTGTCGCGCAGCGGCGCCAGCCAATGCGCGGCGACATTCTCGTCGGTGACGATAACGGCATGGCGGCGGCGCATCAGCGGCAGGACCTCGCGCCCGGCGGTCTCGATCAGCCCCGGCCCGACGACGATGTCGTAGGCGCGCTCGCCCAGCGCCACGCGCAGCCGCTCGGTTCCACTTTCGACCAAAGTCGTCATTCGTTGCACTCCGTTTCGGGCAAGGTCAGCGCGAGCGAACAGGCGTTGAGCGCCGCGATCGCCCGGTTCACGGTCGCTTCCGGCGACCCATCGCCACTGTCGATGGTAAGATCGGCCTCGCCATAGATCGGGTGCCGCCGCTCGATCAGCTGCGCCAGAATGGCGCGCGGATCGCCCGCGTTCAACAATGGCCGGTCGCTGCGCCGCGAGACCCGCTGCACCAGCACGTCGAGATCGGCGCGCAACCACAGCGACACTCCGCGGCACCGGACGACCGTTCGGGTCAGCGGATCCATAAAGGCCCCGCCGCCCGTGGCCAGCACATGCGCCGGTCGTGCCAGCAGCCGCGCGATAACTCGCCGCTCGCCCTCGCGAAAGACGCGCTCGCCGCGATTGGCAAAAATCTCCTCGATGGTCTCGCCGGCCGCGGCTTCGATCTCCTGATCCGAATCGAAAAAAGGCAGGCCTAGTCGAACCGCGAGACGGCGGCCGATTTTGGTTTTGCCGGCGCCCATCAGCCCGACCAGAACAACGGTCCGGCACGGGACAAAGCGCCGCACCGTTAACTCTCGCCGTTGCGATCCGAGCGCTTCAGTCTCCACCCCGACCCTTCCCAGCAGGCGCTGCTCTTTTTCGCGGCACTGGGGAAGGGTACTAACATATCGTGCGGCCGGGTCGTCAATCGGCGAGACCGGTTGGGTCCGGAAGATTCGGCCCGGAACCCTTCGGGCCAGGGGGCATATGAGCCGCGGCATGGGAAAGCTGACAATCGGGTTCGTCCTCATCGTCATATTGGCCGTGCTCGGGGGTGCGGCTTTTCTGGCGTTCTGGAACCCTCCGGTACCGTCGGCGCCAGTCCAAAAGGTCTTGCCGGATGCCCGCTTTCCGAAGTGACGGCCCGGCAGCCGCTGGCGGCGGGCCGGCGCACGCCTTCTCAAAACATCTCGAAGCCTTTCTCGAAATGCTGATGGCCGAGCGGGGTGCGGCGCGGCTGACGGTCACCGCCTACCGCAACGACCTCCACGACCTGTCGCGGTTCCTCGCCGCGCGCGATGCCGCGCTCGAAAGCAGCGATGAGCCGAGCCTGCACGCCTATCTCGCAGCAGCGGCGACGGCACGGCTGGCGCCGCGCAGTCTTGCACGGCGTATTTCGGCGATTCGTCAATTCTACAAATTCCTGATCGTCGATGGGGTGCGCGAGGACGACCCGAGCGCAGGTCTCGATACCCCCCGTCCTGGCCGCCCATTGCCAAAGCTGGTCTCGGAGGGTGAGGTCGAAGCGCTGCTGGCGGCAGCCCGCGACTGGCCGGGAGACGAGGGCTGCCGCGTGCTGTGCCTCGTCGAGCTGCTTTACGCGACCGGGATGCGCATCTCGGAGCTCGTGACCCTGCCGCATGCGGCGGCGCTGCGCGACCC
>DATKHX010000236.1:0-2579 GCA_035510075.1 Allostellaceae bacterium | reverse complement strand
GTAGAACGCGGTATAGGAGGTCGGCCCGCGCGACGCAGCGGCGTACCACACGTGACCGTCGCCGGATGCGACCAGCTCTTCGACAAAGGGTTGGAACAACTGCACGACATCGAGCTCGCCGCGGCGCAAGGCCGCCGTGTTATCGGCCATCGTGTTGTCGGCAATGCGGGGCAGCGAAGCGGGGTCGAGCCCCGCCCGGCGCAGATCGTCCTGGAGACAAAGCCACGGTGTCGGCACCTCGCTGACCGTCGCGACCCGCCGGCCCAACAGATCGGCAAAGGCAAAGTCGGGACGCGGCTCACGGCCGACGAGAAAAAACGGGTCGCGGGTCACCGCCTCGCCGATGCAGACAAGGTCGCAATCGGGCCGCGCCTCGTAAAGCTGGTTGACCCTCATCGGCCCGCCCCAGCTGACATCGACCGTGCCGGCGAACAAACCGTCCGGCGCAGTTCCGGGCGATGGTGCGCTGACGAACTTGACCTCGACCTCTTCGCGCGCGAATGCCCCAAGCGCGAGGCAGGCGTAAAACGGTGCGTAAAACAATCCGCGCAGCGATTCCTGCAAGACGATCGTCATGACTTTACCTGCGTCGATTTGAGGATGCGGTGGGCGGCGTGGGCGAAGACCTGGGCGCCGAGGATGATGTCGTCTTCCTTGGTGTCTTCGGACCAGTGATGGCTGACCCCACCGAGGCTCGGGATGAACATCATCCCGGCCGGCATGCGCTCCGCCAATATTGCGGCGTCGTGGCCGGCGGCACTCGGCATCCGCATGTGCAATCCCGGCGCCTTCTCTTCGGCGGCGGCCTCGATCAATGCCCGGAAGCCGGGGTCCATCGGGCGCGGCTCGCTGCGCGCGATCGGCTCGATTTCGATCCGACATGGGCCGGCGCGGTCGGCATCGGCGACGAGCGTCAGCAACCGCTCTTCGCAGGCGTCGAGATAAGCGCGATCCGCGTCGCGGAATTGCAGCTGCATTTCGGCGTGGCCCGGGACGACGGAAGGCGCGTTCGGCTCCAGCAGCATGCGGCCGATCGTCCACACCGTGCGCGGGCCGGCGATTTCCGGAAAGCGGTCGTGGATCGCGGTGGCGAGCCGCACCATCGCGACGCCGGCATCCTTGCGCCTCGCCATGCGCGTCGTGCCGGCATGGTTCTGCTCGCCGGTAAAACCGATGCGGAAATTGCGGATGCCGACGATGGTTTCGACGACGCCGATGCGCAGCCCCGAGGCGTCGAGCGTGTCGCCCTGCTCGATATGGGCTTCGAGATAGCCGATATGGCGGCCGGGCTCGACCAGTTCGCGCGGGTGGCCGGTGAACCCGGCCTCAGCCAGTGCTGCGCGCAGCGGCTTGCCGGTGTCGCGGCCGGTGATTTTGTCGATCTCGTCCTCGCCGAGCGCCCCGATATAGGAGCGGCTGCCGAGATAGCTGCCGTAGTGGCCTTCCTCGTCGGCCCAGGCGGCGACCTCGATGCCGAGCCCGGCGCAATCGCGGTCCGCGGCAAAGGCGCGCGCCAATTCGAGCCCGTAGATGACGCCAAGGGCGCCATCTAGCCAGCCGCCATAAGGCTGGGTCTCGCTGTGCGAGCCGACGAGCAGCCGCCGCCCGGCGGTCGGGTGGCGGCCGATGACGTTGCCGATGCCGTCGATGACCGGGTCGAGCCCGGCTTCGCGCATCCGGTCGGCAAGCCACTGCCGCGATTCGACATCGACCGGCGAATAGGTCGGGCGGTGGACGCCGGTCTTGTAATGGCCGAATTTGGCAAGCCGCCGCAGGTCGGCGACGACGCGCTGTCCGTCGATGGTCGGCATTGCTTCTCCGCGCGGGGCGTGGCGATCGATCGAAGACTAGCCTACGATCGCCGGCCACGGAACCGCCTGAAGGTTTCGGCAATGCCCGATCCATCCTTTCCGCCGCGCGTGGCGCTGCTCGGCTTTTCGATCGAGTGCAACAAATTCGCGCCGGTCGCGACCAAGGCGCATTTCACCGCGCGTACCTACCTCGAAGGCAACGCGATCGTCGCCGAGGCGCGCGCGCCGACACCCGGCATGCTGGCCGAGACGCCGGGATTTGTCGCGGCGATGGACGCCTCGGGCGCATGGACGCCGGTCGGGATCGCCCTCGCGATGACCGAGCCCAACGGCCCGGTCGAGCACCGATTTTTTGTCGAGCTGCTCGACACGATCGAACGCCGGCTGAGGGCGGCTCTGCCGGTCGACGCGGTCTACATCTGCTCGCACGGTGCGGCGCTGACAACCGAGGAGGACGACCCAGACGGGCTGCTGTTCGCGCTGGTGCGGCGGATCGTCGGCCCCGATGTGCCGATCGCCGCGACCCTCGACCTGCACGCGAACGTGTCGGAGCGGATGGTGCGGTCGATCGACGCCTTTATCGGCTACCGCACCAACCCGCATCTCGACATGCGCGAGCGCGGCGCCGAGGCCGCGGCGGCGATCCGCGAGATGCTGGCCGGCCTCAAGCCGCGAGCGGCGTTCATCCGGTTGCCGATCGTGCCGCCAACGGTGACGATGCTGACCGCTGCCGGCCCTTATGCCGAGATGATCGATCTCGGCCAGCGG
>DATKHX010000235.1:0-2456 GCA_035510075.1 Allostellaceae bacterium | reverse complement strand
GGCGGCGCTCGACGTCAGTCCCTCGAGCGTGCGCCGCGCAAACCAGCCGAAGGCAACCGCCTCGACGTAATCCGGATCCAGGCCGAGCGTGGCGGTGGTGGCGACCCGGTTCGGCGCCATCAAACGCGCGATGGCTTGCAGCAGTTCTGAATTGTGTGCGCCGCCGCCGCATACGTAGAGGGCAGCGCCGGGGGCGTACCGGCGCACCGCCGTCGCGACCGTGACGGCCGTCAATTGCTGTAAGGTCGCCTGCACATCCTGCGGGCGCCGCTCGATGAGGCCGAGCTTGTGCTCGAGCCAGGGCATATTGAACAGCTCGCGGCCGGTGCTCTTGGGCGGGCTCATGCTCAAGTAGGGCTCATCCAGAAGCTGCTGCAGCAGAGCGTCGTCGCAACGCCCCGTGGCGGCCCAGGCGCCGCCCGCATCGAAATCCCGGCCTTGATGCAGCGCCATCCAGGCATCGAGCAGGCGGTTGGCGGGCCCGGTGTCGAAGCCGGTGACGGCCGTGTCGCGCTGCAAGATGGTGATGTTCGCGATACCGCCCAAATTGGCGATGACGCGATCCTCGGCGCCGCTGCGAAATACCTGGTCATGGAACACCGGCAGCAGCGGCGCGCCCTGTCCGCCGGCGGCCACGTCGCGGCGGCGAAAGTCCGCCACCACCGCGATGCCGGTCATTTCGGCCAGGGTATTGGGATCGCCGATTTGCCACGTGAAGGGCGTCGGCAAATCCGGGCGGTGGCGGAGCGTTTGACCGTGGCTGCCGATCGCGGTCACACGCTTGGGGTCGACGCCGGCGTCGCGCAGCAACGCGAGTGCGGCTTCGGCAAAACCCTTGGCCAATTCCACATCGAGCTGACCGAGCTCGTCGAGTGCAACGCGGTCGGGAGAATCGAGGACGCGCGCGATGCGGCGCTTGAGGGCGGGGTCGAGGGCGGTGGCGCTGACGGCAACCAGCGCCAACGGCGACACGCCGAAATCGACGAGGGCGGCATCGATGGCGTCCATGCTGGTTCCGGACATGAGACCGAGGTAGAAGCCCATGGGTTGCCAGGCTCTGTCGCGTTATTCGCTCGAGAACCGCGACCGACCGTCGCCCAGGGTGGAACTCGAATCGTTGAGGACGGAGGATACGCTAAACATGCTGCGGGCCAGCGGTTCACCGGCGGGGAGATCGGTCACGAGCGGGCCGCCGGCGGCGTTGGCCACGGGCCGGCCGGTCGACAAATCGGCGAGCAACGGCGCGGTCTGATCACGAAATCGTTGCAGAGTTTCCGCGCGCAGCGGCTCGGCGCCTTGCAGGTGCACCGTCTGCGGATTCTTGTGGGCGCCGTTGACGATATATTCGTAATGCAGGTGAGGACCGGTGGCGAGCCCGGTCATCCCCACGTAGCCGATGACGTCGCCCTGATTGATGGAAGTGCCGACGCGAAGGTGCTTGGCGAAGCGCGACATATGACCATACAAGGTCGACACGCTGCTGCCATGGGCCAATACGATTGCATTGCCATAGCCGCCGCGCGGCCCGGCGAAGCTCACGCGCCCATCGCCCGCCGCGTGCACCGGAGTGCCGGTCGGGGCCGCATAGTCGGTGCCCATGTGCCCGCGAATGCGGTTCAAGATGGGATGCAGGCGGTGCGGATTGAATACCGAGCTGACCCGGGTGAATTCAACCGGCGCCCGCAGAAACGCCTTGCGCATGGGCAAACCGCTGGGCGTGTAGTAGCCGGCGCCGCCCGAGGCCTCCGCGGCGAAGCGCACCGCCTGATAGACCTTGCCGCTGTTGACGAACTCGGCCGCCAGCACCTCGCCGTCGCGCAAGTACTTCCCGTCTTGATAGATCTGCTCGTAGACGGCGGTGAAACGGTCGCCCTCGCGGATGTCGAGCACGAAGTCGATATCCCAGGCGAACACGGCGGCGAGTTTCAGCGCTATGCCGTCGGAAATGCCGGCCGCTTCGGCTGCCTGGAACAGCGACGAGTCGATGGTGGCGGAGGCGGTGCGAATGCGCGTCTGCACCGGGTCGGCGATCAATTG
The DNA here is from genome assembly GCA_035510075.1 of Allostellaceae bacterium. Taxonomy (GTDB): domain Bacteria; phylum Pseudomonadota; class Alphaproteobacteria; order ATCC43930; family CGMCC-115725; genus AP-15. The sequence continues at coordinate 419 of DATKHX010000235.1, read as the reverse complement.
CGCCGTGAAGCCCGCCGCTTGGCGCACGATTTTGAGGGTTTGGATCTCGCTGACCTTGCGCGTGAGTTCTTCGATCCGTCCGCCCGTGTGCTTGAGTTCGATCGCGTCGCCCGGTTTGAGGTAGTCCAAGCTCGCGCGAATGCCGGGCATCTGACGAATGGCCGCCAAATCAGCGATGTCCAGCGCCATGCGGCGAAAGATGGCGTCAAGGGTGTCGTTTCTGCCGACGCGTACTTCGACGGCCGCCGAGCCGGTCGGGGCCGCAGTCTGGGCGGGGCTCAAGGTAGGCACGGCGGGCGCGGCGGAGGTGATGCGGGACGTCGAGGGGGCGGGCGCAACGATCGCCGAAGCCGACGAATCGCCGGCGGCGTGCCAGAGAAGGAGAACGGCGCTCGCCGCCGCCGCGTACAGTGCCAGCC
>DATKHX010000234.1:0-6605 GCA_035510075.1 Allostellaceae bacterium | reverse complement strand
CGCGCGCGTCGACGGGGTCGCCACCGAATGCGGCATGGCGCGCGGCGACCCGGCGCGGCTCCCGGCACTGCTCGCCGCCCATGTCCGCGCGGCGCAGCTCGACACGGGTGGATAGCGCCAAGTCGATCCACGTGCTTGGCTCGGGCTAGGAGTCTCGCCTGCGCCGCAGATGCGCCCCGCCGCGCGGCGGGGCCAGATCTTCGATCGGGTCGAGCGCCGCTTGGATCGCCGGGTTGTCCATGCTGAACCGCTTCTCGGTCGCCAGCAGCAGCACCCCGCCGCCCGCGACGGCTCGACGATAGCGGCAGGCGGCGGCGTGATCCGACTCGCATATCGCGGCGCCAGATAGGTCACCCAGCCGCTGCGGAACAGGATCGACCGCAACTCTGCCCGGACCCAAGCGCGGAGAGCACCGCCGGCCACTCCAAGCGCTCGTTTCGATTACCAAGCACAAATCAGCGAGCTGCCTCGGGGGGCTCGAAGTCCCTTATCCGCTGCCGCCGCTTCCTCGCGGCCGACGCAGCGATAGCCGGCGGCGGCTCATACGCTGCCGCCGGCGATCAGGCTGGCGGCGGCGGCGCGCGCCGCGGCGGTGACGGGGCGGCCCGACAACATGCGCGCGATCTCCTCCTGCCGCGTATCCGGGTCCAGCTCTTCGACCAAGGTGACGGTCTTGCGTTCTCGGTCCGAGAGGCGTTTGGCGACGCGCCAATGATGGGCGCCGCGGGCCGCCACCTGCGGCGAATGGGTGACGACGAGCACCTGCAGGCTGGTGCCGAGGCGCTGCAGCCGCTCGCCGACTGCTGCCGCCACGGCGCCGCCGATGCCGCTGTCGACCTCGTCGAAGATCAAGGTCGGCACCGAGGACGTGCCGGCCAGCACCAGCTTGAGCGCCAGCATAAAACGCGACAGCTCGCCCCCCGAGGCGATGCGCGCCAGCGGCCCGAAGGGTGCTCCCGGAATGGTGGCGATTTCGAAATGCACGCGCTCGCGGCCATGCTCGCCCCAATCGGCTTCGCCGAGCGGGGTGATGACGGTGCGGAACCGGGCTTTGTCGAGCCGTAACGGCGGCAATTCGGCAGCCACACCATGATCGAGACGACCGGCCGCCGCCGCACGCGCCCGCGACACACGCTCGGCACAGGTAACGTATTTGGCACGGGCGGCGGCGGTCGCCCGAGCCAGGGAGGCGGCATTGTCGGCGCCGGCTTCGATCGTTGCCAGCCGGGCGGCGATCGCGGCGCGCAGATCGGGCAGGTCGGCGACGGCGACCTGGTGCTTGCGGGCGGCGGCGCGCAATGCGAACAGCCGTTCCTCCACGGACTCCAGTTCGCGCGGATCGAGATCGAGGTTGCGCGCTGTGGCTTCGAGGGCGGAGAGCGCCTCGTCGGTCTCGTTGGCGGCGCGTTCGGCGGCGGCCGACGCCTCGTCGAGCAGCCCTTGGGCGCGGTCGCGGGCCCGTTCGAGACGCCGCGCGGCGCGAGCGAGAGCCGCTTGGGCGCCCGCGGCGCCGCTAAGCTCGCCGATCGCTTCGCTCAAGGTTTCGGCCAGCCGCTCGGCGTTCTGCAGCAAGGTCCGGCGGGCAGAGAGGCGATCCTCTTCCCCAGGTTCTGGCGTCAGCGCATCGAGCTCGGCCAAATGGTGGCGCAAAAGATCTTCCTCGGCACTGCTGGCGGCGGCGAGGCGCGCTGCTTCCTCTTCGGCGGACCGCGCTCTTTGCCAATCCTGCCAAGCCTCGGCTAAAGCCGTGGTGCCGCCGTTCTCGGCGAAGGCATCGAGGATGATCCGATGATTGGCCGGGTCGAGCAGGCCGCGCTGCTCGAATTGGCCCTGGATCTCGACGAGGCTGTCGCCGAGCTGGCGCAGCAGGCCGATGCTCGCCGGCTCGTCGTTGACAAAGGCGCGGCTGCGGCCATCGCCGCGCAGCAACCGGCGCAGCACGATCGTCTCGGCTTCGCCGTCGAGCCCGGCTTCGCGCAGGATCGCCTGCGCCGGATGGTTTAGCCCGACCGCGAATTCGGCGGTAACCGCGGACTCGCCGGCGCCGTCGCGCACGAGCCCGGCTTCGGCGCGCCGACCCAACGCCAGCCCCAACGCATCCAGCAGGATCGACTTTCCCGCCCCGGTCTCCCCGGTCAACACGCACAGCCCCGGGCGAAACGCCAGATCGAGTCGATCGATCAGGACAATTTCGCGTATGGTCAGCCCAAGCAGCATTCCCCCAATAATATAGGCGGCGCCGCGGGCAAACCAGCGCCGGCGGCTTCCGGCCTGCGATAGTTTAAGCGCGGATTTCCCGGCGCTGGAAGACGATGTAGGCAATCGCGAAGATCACGATCATCGTCGCGACGAGACCGGTCAGCTGCGGCCAGATCAACAGAAAGCTCGGTGCCGCCGGCAGCGGAGCGCCAGGCTAGGCGCGCTGGATCTGGCTGTAGAACCGCTGGTTTGTGGCGAGCAGCGGCGGCCGCTCGGCTCAGAAAATGCTGCCGATGGTGCGGCCGAACCAGCTTTGGGTTTGCGCGTCCGGCTCCTGGCTGCCCTTCAGCAGGGCATAAGCATCGCCGTACCATTCGCTGCCGGGATAATTGTAGCCGAGCACCGCAGCGTTTTGTTTCGCCTCGCTGGTCAACCCGAGCGCCATATCGCACTCGACCAGCCGTTCGAGCGCCTCGGGGACGTGCGTGGTCGTCTGGTAGTGGTCGATGACCCGCTTGAAGCGGTTAATCGCCGCAAGATATTGTCCCCGACCAAGGTAATATCGTCCAATCTCCATGTCCTTGCCCGCCAGATGATCCCGGGTAAAATCGAGCTTCAGCTTGGCGTCGCGCGCATACTTGGTGTCCGGAAAGCGGCGCACCACGTCGTCGAGCGACTTCAAGGCCAATTCAGTAGTCTTTTGGTCTCGTTCGACATCGACAATTTGCACGTAATAGGAGATGGCTCTCAGATAGTAGGCATAGGCGACGTCGCGGTTGCCCGGGTGCAACTGAATAAACCGGTCGGCAGCGATAATCGCTTGACCGTAATTACCGTTTTCGTATTGGGCATAAGCCGCCATCAGCTGGGCTTTGGTCGCCCAGATCGAGTACGGATGCTGGCTCTCTACTTGATCGAAGCTGGTCGCGGCCTGGCCGTAGCGTTCTTCGACGATTTCGTCCATGGCTTGGTTGTAGAGATCATCGACGGGTTTTTCGATATAGGCGTCCTTCTTCGACCCGCCGCAGGCCGTGAGCCCGATCGTCAGGACGACGAGACCTAACCATCCCGCAAGAAGCAACGAGCGCATCACCAGCCCCGGCAACTCCCGTCGAACTTATGCATTCAGGACAATACCCGCGCAAGCCCGGTCGAGCCCGCGCCGAGCTACGCCGTCGCGAGCAGCGCTTCGTCCCGACTCTCGAATGTGCCCGCGCCGGTCGAGGCAGATGCGGTCGCGGTGGTATAGGCCCATGCCTCGTCATCGGCGAACAGCGCCGCCAGCAGGCGCCGATTGTGGGCATGGCCCGAGCGCACCCCGCGAAAGCGTCCGATCAGCGGCGCCCCCGCAAGGTAGAGGTCGCCGATCGCGTCGAGCAGCTTGTGGCGCACGAACTCGTCCTCGTACCGCAGCCCGCCGCTGTTCAACACATGGTCGCCGCTGACGACGATGACGTTGTCGAGCGAGCCGCCACGCGCCAAACCCGCGGCCCGCAGGCGATCGACATCGTCGAGCAGACCAAACGTGCGGGCTCGGCTGAGCTCCGACTTGAACGAGCCGGCATCCACGGCCATGCTCATATCCTGATGGCGGATCAATGGGTTGTCGAAGTCGATTTCGAAGCTCATCGAAAAGCCATGGTCTGGATAGAGCGCCGCCAGAGCACCGTGCTCGACCACGCTGACCGGCTTCTGCACCTTGATCGCGAGCCGCGGCGCATCCTGCTCGACGATGCCGGCGCATTCGATCAAGAAAACGAACGGGCCCGCGCTGCCGTCCATGATCGGCACCTCAGGCCCGTTGAGCTCGACGATCGCATTGTCGACCGCCGCCCCCGCCAGGGCCGCCATCAGATGCTCGACGGTCCCCACCGTCGCCCCCTCGCCATTCGAGAGCACCGTGCACCGCGCCGATTCGACGGCATTTTCCCATACCGCGCGAATCTCGGCGCCGGTGTCGGTGCGGCGAAAGACAATCCCCGTTTCCGGCGGCGCCGGCACCAAGTCTATCGCCACCCGCTGTCCCGAATGAAGGCCGACCCCCCGGCATCCAATGGCAGTTTTCAACGTGCGCTGAAACGGCCCCGTGATTTCCCCCAACATGTACCTACTTCTCGATCATTTTCCCCCGATCGAGTGAAAAGCTAACGGTAGCAGCGAACCCTCGCAAATCACTCTTTGTTGCAGATTGTTGCAGTGCGGCTGGGAAGAATTCAGCCTGCGTCAATCGCTTAGAAGTCAATATCGGTGCCGGCCCGAGCCGCGGCATCCCGCCCGCAGCCCGGCCCGCAGCTGCCGTTTCCAGCTTGTCGGTCAGTTTGCTTGGCGCCGCAGGAAAGCCGGAATATCGAGGAGATCTTCTTCTTTCGAACCCGGCCGATCCTCCGGTTCGAGTGGGGTAAGCCGCGGTTGCGCGGGCTGGACGGCGGGGGGAATCGGCTGCCGCGCCGGCTCCGGCGGTGTCGAGCGAGCCCGGCCGACACCGGTGACGCGCTCGATCAGGCTCGGGACCCGCCCTTTGGGTCTCGGCGCGGGATCGCGCTGCGGTGCCGTCACCGGGATCGCCGGCTGGGTCAGCGGTATGGGGCGCGCCAGTCCGGCATCGGCCGGCTTGGGCGCGATAAAGGCGCCGCCGCGCATCGCGGCGGTTTCGGCCGTTACCACCGCGGGCAGCGCCACTTCGCTCTCAGCCGCCGCGCGCGAAGCGCCGCCAGGCGGCTGCGCGGCGTTTTGCGTCAGCACCGGCTGGGTATAGCCGCCGGAGGTCGCCTCGCGCAGCGCCGGGGCGGCAGCGGTCTCGCGGCTGCTGACGAGGCTGATCGCCGGCCGCGCCTGGTTCAGCGCTTCGGCATCGATCCCGGTGGCGACGACAGAAATCCGCATCTTTCCGGACAGGGTCTCGTCAAAAGTCGACCCGAAGATGATGTTGGCTTCAGGGTCGACCTCTTCGCGGATGCGGTTGGCGGCCTCGTCGACCTCGAACAAGGTCATGTCGGGGCCGCCGGTGATGTTGATCAGCACCCCCTTGGCGCCCTTCATCGACACGTCTTCGAGCAGCGGGTTCGAGATCGCGGCCTCGGCGGCGTCGATCGCGCGGCGGTCGCCCTCGGCATCGCCGGTGCCCATCATCGCCTTGCCCATCTCGCTCATAACGGTGCGGATGTCGGCGAAATCGAGATTGATCAGCCCCGGCATGACCATCAGGTCGGTCACCCCGCGCACCCCGGAATGTAGGACGTCATCCGCCATCTTGAAGGCGTCGGCGAAGGTCGTCCGCTCATTGGCGACACGGAACAAGTTTTGGTTGGGAATGATGATCAAGGTGTCGACGAATTTCTGCAATTCCTCGATCCCCGCCTCGGCGATCTTCATTCGATGACTGCCCTCGAAATGAAAGGGCTTGGTCACGACGCCAATCGTCAGGATCCCCGATTCGCGGGCGATGCGGGCAATCACCGGGGCGCCGCCAGTGCCGGTGCCGCCGCCCATGCCCGCGGTGATGAACACCATGTTCGAGCCCTGCATCGCTTCGAGGATCTCGTCGAGCGCCTCCTCGGCGGCGGCGCGGCCGACATCCGGCCGCGAGCCGGCGCCGAGCCCGCGGGTGACGCCGATCCCCAACTGGATCTTGCGGTAAGCCCCCGACTGCTGCATCGCCTGCGCATCGGTGTTGCAGACGACAAATTCACAGCCGATCAAATTCGAACGGATCATGTTGTTGACGGCGTTGCCCCCGGCGCCGCCCACCCCGACAACCGTGATGCGGGGTTTCATCTCCTGCTCGTCCCTCGGGATGCTGAGATTGATCATGCGTCCTCCACTGCCTCGCAGCCTCGATCATGCCCGGACGGGTCCGGGCTTCCCCCTCGTTTTAGCCGATACCGATGTAGCCGTTTTTCTCCTATCCGGATAGCGGCGCCAGCGGCGACGCCGCAAGATCGGCTTAGATATTCTCCTTCAACCAGTGCCCCAGGCGGCTGAAAATTCCGCTTGGCGGACCGGCCGGGACGCGTACGGCGCGCGGCGGCTCGGCTCGCTCCGAGGTGGCGAAGTGCAACAGCCCGACCGCGGCCGAAAAAGCCGGGCCGGCGGTGGCCTCGGCCAGGCCGGCAACGCGCAGCGGCCGACCGATGCGCACCTGCTTGTCGAGGATCAGCCCGGCAAACTCGCGCACCCCGTGCAGCTGGGCCGCACCACCGGTCAGCACCACGCGCCGGCCCGCGACTTTGTCGAACCCGCTCGCCTCGAGCCGGTCGCGCACCAGTTCGAAAGTCTCTTCGATGCGCGGTGCTATGATGCCGACGAGCAGCGATTTCGGCACGTGGTTGACGTGGCCCTCTTCCTCCTCGCCGATCTGCGGCACCGCGATCATCTCGCGCTCGTCGGTGCTGGCGGAAATCGCGGTC
>DATKHX010000233.1:0-2276 GCA_035510075.1 Allostellaceae bacterium | reverse complement strand
ATCTTCGACGAGCCCGATGCAGACCGCGAACTCTCCGTTTTTGGCGACGAACTCGCGGGTGCCGTCGAGCGGGTCGACCACCCAGAACCGTTCGGCCGAGGGGGGCAGGCCCTCGGCATCAACCAATTCCTCGGACACGATCGGGATCTCGGGGAACGCGTCCTGCAGCATGCCGACAATGACCCGCTCGGCGGCAAGGTCAGCCTCGGTCACCGGGGTCTTGTCGAGTTTTTGCCGGACGTCGAATTCGTTGGCATAAACGGCCATGATCGCCTCACCGCCGGCGAGCGCCGCCCGCCGCGCGGTTTCGAGCAGATTTTCTCGTGTCTCGTTCATGCCGCCTTTTGCCCTTCTGCGGTGCGGATCGCCTGCCACAATCTCTCCGGGGTCACTGGCATGTCGATATGCTCGATGCCGAGCGGACCCAGCGCATCGACGATCGCGTTGACCAACGCCGGCGGCGCGCCGATCGCCCCCGCCTCGCCCGCGCCCTTCAGCCCGAGAGGGTTGGTGCGGCACGGCACGACGTTATAAGAAAATTCGATCGCCGGGAGATCTTCCGCGCGGGGGAGACAGTAGTCGGTTAGCGACCCGGTCACCAGCTGGCCGGTCTCGGGGTCGAACACGGTCCGTTCGAGCATCGCCTGACCCACTCCTTGCGCGACCCCGCCGTGCACCTGGCCGCGCAACAGCAGCGGGTTGACGACGGTGCCGAAATCGTCGACGACGAGGTAGCGCACGAGGTCGACATGGCCGGTCTCGGGGTCGATCTCGACCTCGCAGACATGGCAGCCATTGGGGAAGGTCGGCGACGGCGGGGTGAAATGGCCGCTTTCGGCAAAGCCCGGCTCGACGTCATCGGGCAATTGCGCGGGGTTGAACGCGGCCCGCACCACCGCCTCGATCCCGACCTCGCGGTCGGTGCCCGGTATCCGAAAGACGCCGTCGGCAAAATCGATATCGGCCTCGGCCGCTTCCAGCAGATGGGCGGCGATATGGCGGCCTTTGGCGACCACCTTTTGCGCCGCGGCGTCGACCGAGGCGCCCCCCACCGGCAACGAGCGCGAGCCGCCCGTGCCCCGGCCAAAGGCGACCGCCGCGGTATCGCCCTGCACGACGCGGATCTTGTCGAGCGCTAGGCCGAGCCGGTCGGCGGCGAGCTGGGCATAGGCGGTCTGATGGCCCTGCCCGGTGGATTGCGTCCCCAACAGCATCGTCAGCGTGCCGCTCGGGTCGAAGCGCAACTCGGCGAATTCGTCGGGCGGCATCCCCGACTGCTCGATGTAAACTGCATGTCCGAGGCCGCGATAACGCCCGCGCGAGCGCGCCGCCATCTGACGCGCCGGAAAGCCTCCGACATCGGCCGCGGCGAGCGCGTCCTCCATGTTGCGGGCGAAGTCGCCGCTGTCGTAGACGAGGCCGAGCGGCGTCGCATACGGCATCGCCTCGGGCCGGATGAAATTGCGCCGGCGCAATTCCTGCGGCGCCACCCCGAGCCGGCGTGCCGCGTAATCGATCAGGCGCTCGAGCGCATAGGCGGCTTCCGGCCGGCCGGCGCCGCGATAGGCGTCGACCGGCACCGTATGGGTGAACACGCCCTTGACCGCGACATGGATCGCCGGGATCGCGTAGACGCCGCTGAACATGACGGCACCCGACCCGGTCGGGATCTCCGGCGCGAAATTCGATAGGTAGGCGCCCATATTGGCGATGTTGGTGACCGACAGGCCCAAAAACCGCAGCTCGTCGTCGAGCGCCAGTTCGAGCCGGGTGACGTTGTCGCGGCCCTGGGTGTCGGTCATGAACGCGTCGGAGCGCTCGGGCGTCCATTTGACCGGGCGGCCGATCTTCTTGGCTGCCCACAGCACCAGGATGTGTTCGGGATAGAGAAAAAATTTCATGCCGAACCCGCCGCCGACGTCGCGGGTGACGACGCGGATGCGGTTTTCCGGGATCTTGAACACGCTCTCGGCCAACAGATTGCGCAGGAAATGCGAGCCTTGGGTGGCGCTCCATAAAGTATAGGCGTCGTCGCCGGCGTCGTATTCGCCGACCGCACCACGCGGCTCCATAGAATTGACGACGATACGGTTGTTGACGAGATCGAGCGCAATGCGATGGCGCGCCGCCGCCACGGCCCGCTCGACCGCGGCGGCGTCGCCCACACCCCAATCGAAGGCGAGGTTGCCGGGCGCCTCGTCCCACACGACAGGCTGGCCCGGTTCGAGCGCCTGCGCGGTCTCGACCGCGGCCGGCAAAGTCTCGTAATCGACTTC
>DATKHX010000232.1:0-6707 GCA_035510075.1 Allostellaceae bacterium | reverse complement strand
TTTACCATTCCTGCCCTAACGATCCGCAGCGCACAAACCACGGTCGACCTTGCTAGCGGCCAGAGCTTTGCGTTGGCCGGGCTGTTAATGCACAACACCTCACAGGATATTAATAAAATTCCCTGGCTCGGCGACATCCCGATCCTCGGCGCGCTGTTTCGCTCGACCAAGTTTCAGAACAACGAGACCGAGCTGGTCATCATCATCACCCCCTATCTCGTCAAGCCGACGGCAACGCGTCTCGCCGCTCCGACCGACGGCTTTGCGATCCCGCACGACGCGCAGCAGGTGTTGTGGGGCGACACCTGGCGGCGGAACCTGCCGGGGCCGGCGCGCGGGCCGCTCGATTCCGGCGGCGGCGGGTTGATCGGGCCCGCCGGGTTCCGGCTCGATTGAGGGGACGGGTCATGACGCGGCATCTTCATCTGCTCGCATTCGCGTTGGCGCTCGCCGCCTGCGCGCCGGGGGCGGCCGAATACACCAAGAGCGAGGCGCCGGACCGGCTGCAGGTCCAAGGTTCGACCAGTGCCGTCGAGCTTGCCTTCGCGCCCGGCTCGGCCCGCCTCGCCCCCTCCGCGGCGAGCCGCCTCGACAGCCTTGTCGCGAACGGCGCGATTCGCCCGGCCGACCGCGTCGCGGTGGCCGCCGCTGGTCCTCCCGCGCTGGCGGCCGCGCGCGATGCTGTGATTGCGAGCCGGCTATTGCGCTGGGGCATCGTCGCCGACGCCCGCCCGCTAACCGCCGTGCCGCCCAACCGCGCCATCCTCACCGTCGGGCGTTACGCGGTGACGTTGCCGCCCTGCCCGAATTGGAGCATGCCGCGCCCCAACGACTTCACCAACGCGCCGCCGAGCAATTTCGGCTGCGCCGTCGCGGTCAACCTCGGCCTGATGGCGGCGAGCCCCGCCGATCTCGTCGCCGGTCGGCAATTGGCGCCGGCCGACGGCAAGCCGGCCGCGGCCGCCGTCGACCGCTACCTCAACGACAAGGTCGAACCTCTGGCGGGGGAAGCCAGCCTCGGACCGATCCAGGGCGGGTCGGGCGGCGGCGCCCCCGGCGCGAGCGGAGGTGCCGGCAGCCAATGAGGGCCGCGCGCGCGAAAAATTCGTCCAACCCGGCGCGCGAGGGCGTGCTCGCGGTGCTGCGCGACGGGACGACGTTGGAGCGTCTGCAACGGGTCGTCCGCGAGCTGAAAATGCAGGACGAGCTCTTCGTCGCCGACACGCTCGAGGCGGCGCTGCGCCGGATCCGAGGCGGCTCGGCGCCGCGGCTGCTGCTGGTGGACATTGCCGATCTGGCCGCCCCGAACGCCGAAATCAGCGCCGCGCGGACGGTCGGCGGCACTGAGCTCAAGCTCGTCGCCATCGGCACCGTCAACGACGTTGCCCTGTTCCGTGACCTGATCTCAGCCGGCGCCGACGACTATCTGGTCCGGCCAACCAGCGACGAAGCGCTCGCCACCGTATTGGACCGGCGGCAGGCAATGCCGGCCGACGGCGGGCTCGGCCAGGCGATCGTATTTATCGGCAGCCGCGGCGGCGTCGGCGCCACAACCACCGCGGTTGGGTGCGCCTGGCTGCTCGCCGAGGACCGCACGGAGCCGACCGCACTGCTCGATCTCGACCTCCATTTCGGCACGGTCGCGCTCAAGCTCGACACCGACCCCGGCAGCGGGCTGTGCGAGGCGCTGGAGCAGCCCTCGCGCATCGACAGCCTATTTATCGACCGGGCCATGGTCAAGATCACCGAGAATCTGCGCGTCCTCGCGTCAGAGGCGTCGGCGGCACAGCATCTGATTGTCGATGCCGCCGCCATCGACATGCTGCTCTACGATCTGCGCCGCAAATTCTCGCGGGTGCTGGTCGATCTGCCGCGGGGTGCGACGCCGGTGCAACGCGTCGTGCTGGCGGCGGCGACCCATGTCGTCGTGCTGTGCGAGCGCAGCCTCGCCGGGCTGCGCGATACGATCCGCCTGCAGACCTTGATGCGCGAGCAGGCGCCGCAGGTGCGGCTGTGGCTGATCGAGGCCGGCGCCAGCGGCCAGCGCGCCCTGATCGGCAAGAGCGAATTCGAAAAGGGCGTCGGCAGACCGCTCGATCTGGCGATTTCGTTCGACCCGAAATCGGCCGGTGCGGCGGCCAATGGCGGCCAACCATTGCCGGTCGCCGCCCCGCGCAGCCCGGTGGTGCGCGAGCTGCGCCAGCTGGCGGAGCTCGTCGCCGGTCCGGCGGCCGCACCCAAGCGCCGCCGCTTTGCCATCCGCTCGCTATGGTAGCTCTTCTGAGACGCCCCGAAGGCGAAAGCGTGCTCGATGCGCGCATCGCCGGTTTGACCTCGCGCCGCACTTCGAGCATGCCGGCGCCGGCTTCGGCGGCACCCACGGTTGCCGAGGTCGAATCCGCCTCTTTCGCCTCGCAGGAGGAGCGCCTGCTCGCCGCGCGCGACCAGATGCTGGCCCGCCTCAAAACCGAGATCCGCCCCGAGCGGCTTCACGTGTTGAGCCGCGGCGAGCTCGCCAAGCTCGTCGACGCGGCGGTTCAGGGCTATCTGCTGCGCCACGCGATCGAGGCGAACGCGCTCGAACGGCGCGATCTCGCCACGAACATGATCGAGGAATTGCTAACCCCGCCGGCGCCCGAGGCGGAGCCGGACCCGGGCGCCGCGCAGCGCCGCGCCAACCGCGCCGTCATCGAGACCGCCAAGGCGCAAATCCAGCCGCTCGTGCTCGAGCACATGGACATCGCCGCCGCGGCCGAAATGCCGCGCGCCACCTTCGAGGCGCAGCTCTCAGGCTGGGTCAAGGAGCTGCTCGCCGAGACCAAGATCCAGCTGAATTTTTCCGAGCAGCGCGATCTCGTCCAATCCTTAATCGCCGACATGCTCGGGCTCGGCCCGATCGAGCCGCTGATGGACGACGAGACCGTGACCGACATCATGGTCAACGGACCCAAGCAGGTCTATGTCGAGCGCCGCGGCAAGCTCGAGCTGACCGACCTCGCGTTTCGCGACGACCAGCACGTCATGAACGTCGCGACCAAGATCGTGACGCGGATCGGCCGGCGGATCGACGAATCCCGCCCGCTGGTCGACGCCCGGCTCGCCGACGGCAGCCGCGTCAACATCATCATCCCACCTCTGGCGATCGACGGGCCGTCGATCTCCATCCGCAAATTCTCAAAAAAGACCATCACCCTCGACGTGATGGCGCAGCAGGCCAACATCTCGCCGGAAATGGCGACCTTGCTCAAGATCGCCGCGCGCTGCCGGCTCAACATCCTGATCTCGGGCGGCACCGGGTCGGGCAAGACGACCCTGCTCAACGCCCTGTCGCGGCTGATCGACACCGCCGAGCGCACGGTGACGATCGAGGACGCAGCCGAGCTGCAATTGCAGCAGCCTCACGTCGTGCGGCTCGAAACCCGCCCGCCCAACCTCGAAGGCACCGGCGAGATCACGATGCGCGACCTCTTGCGCAACGCTTTGCGGATGCGGCCCGACCGCATCATCCTCGGCGAGATCCGCGGTGCGGAGGCGCTCGACGTGCTGCAGGCGATGAACACCGGTCACGACGGCTCGATGAGCACGATCCACGCGAACCGCCCGCGCGAGGCGCTGACCCGGCTCGAAAACATGGTCGGGATGACCGGCATCCACCTGCCCTCGCACGCGGTGCGCACCCAGATCGCCGCCGCCGTCAACCTGATCCTGCAAATCAGCCGGATGCGCGACGGCATCCGCCGCGTCGTCGAAGTCATCGAAATCGTCGGCATGGAGGGCGACATCATCACCACGCAGGAGTTGTTCAGCTATCAATACCAGGGCGAAACCCAGGACGGCCGGCTGCGCGGCGTGTTCAAGCCGAGCGGGTTGCGCCCGCATTTTCTGCCGCGCGCCGAATATTTCGGGCTCGATCGCCCGCTTCTGGAGATCATCTGAGAACGCCGCGAGCACCCCTCCGCGGCCCGCCTATAGAACGGGTAATGGGCGACCGTGACGACCTTGAACCCTGAGGACCTGCTTGCTCTGGCGTCGGCAATGGCCGCGCTCTTGGCCTTCGCCGCAGTCGTTTTCGCGATCGGGCGGGTGGCGGGCCGGCGCTACCAGCGGCGGCTCAAATCGGTGTACGACCGCGCCGAGGGCGGCGGCGCTCCGGCCGCGGCGGCGACGCGGTCGCTGGCCCGGCTCCAGAGCGCCACCCCCAATATCGACCGCGTCGCCCGCCGCTGGCTGCCGCGCCGGGAAATCCTCGCCGCGCGGCTGGCCCGCACCGGCCGCTCGATCACGATCGGGCAATACGCGCTGACGATGATCGCGGTGGCGGCGGTCGCAGCCGCCGCCGCGATCGGCTTGACCTCCTTGAGCCTGGCGCCGGCCGTCTTGGTCGGTTTGTTTCTCGGCATGTGGTTGCCGCACCTGGCGGTGAGCCGGATCGGAAATCGCCGGGTCAGGGCGTTCATCGCGCTCTTCCCGGATGCCATCGACCTGATGGTCCGCGCGCTGCGCTCGGGCCTGCCGATCAGCGAGGCGATCGTCGGTGCGGGCCGCGAGATCGCCGACCCGGTCGGGTGCGAACTGCGACTTGTCGAGAGCGGGATGCGCCTCGGGCGTGACCTCGAAGCCCTGCTGTGGGACATCGCCAAGCGGATCGACACGCCGGAGTTCCGGTTTTTCATCATCGCCTTGAGCGTGCAGCGCGAAACCGGGGGCAATCTCGCCGAGACCCTCGCCAACCTCGCCGAGGCCCTGCGCCGGCGCCGGCAGATGCGCGCCAAAGTCCGCGCGATGTCGAGCGAAACACGGGCGACGACGATGATCCTCGGCGGCCTGCCGCTCGTCGTGATCGGCCTCTTGATGATGACCTCGCCCGATTATCTGCGGCCGCTGTTTCATGACGTCCGCGGTCATGTCCTGTGCGCGATCGCAGCGGCGATGCTCGTCACCGGGGTGGCGATCATGAACAAGATGGCCCGGTTCGAGATTTGAAGAGCGTCCAGCCCGAGGATCTCGACCTTGCCCGGTGGCTCCCCGCCGGCCTCGGGCTCGACGACGCGATCGCGTTGCTCGCCGCGATGGCCGTCCTTGTGATGTGCGTCGCGCTGTGGCAGGCGCTGCGGCCCAAAGACGCGTTCGAGAGGCGTCTGCGGCAAGTCGTCGAGCGCCGGGAGACGATGCGGCGCGCCGCACTGGCGGCCCGCACCCGCCGGCGATCGCGTCGGCCGGTCGGGATCATGCGCGCCGCCGTCACCCGCCTCGATCTGCTGCGCTCGAAACACGCTGCCGAAGCCCGGCTGCTGCTGGCCCGCGCCGGGATGCGCTCGTCCGATGCGATGGTCGCGTTTCTGTTTGCGCGGCTGATCCTGCCGTCGATCTGCGCCGTCGCGGCACTGATGGACGACTCGCTCCTCAACCTGTTGCCGCTGCCGCACGAGTTGCGCTTTGTGCCGGCGATCGGGGCAGCGCTGCTCGGCTTTTACGCGCCCAAAATCTATCTCAGGAATGCCGCCGGCAAGCGCGCCAAGCAGCTGCAGCTGGCGCTGCCGGACGGGCTCGACCTGATGGTGATTTGCGCCGAAGCCGGCCTCAGCCTCGACGCGACCCTGCTGCGGGTTTCGCGCGAGCTCGCCAACAGCTTTCCCGGACTTGCCGAGGAGCTCGCCATTACCGCGGCCGAGTTGACCTTTCTGCCCGACCGCCAGATGGCGTTCGACAACCTCGACAACCGCACCGATTCGGACGCTATCCGCGCGATCGTCAACACTCTACAGCAGACCGCCAAATTCGGCACCCCGCTGGCCCAGTCGTTGCGCGTTCTGTCCGCCGAATCGCGCGCCGCGCGATTGACCCGCGCCGAAGAAAAGGCGGCGCGGCTGCCCGCCATGCTGACCGTGCCGATGATCGTCTTCATCCTGCCGACCTTGTTTATCGTGCTGCTCGGGCCGGCCGCGATCAACATCATGGACACCTTCAAGCACTGACCGGGCAAGCACCGGCCGGGCAAGCACCGATAGGTGTCGCTAATCCGCCGCGCCACAGCCGGCGTGACAGTCGCGATTTCAGAGGCAAGGCGGTCGATGAACCGCGCCATTTCCGCCCCGACGTTGCATCGCGCCCAAACGATCGGCGTTGCGGCCAAGGTGCCTGCCGAAATCAGAATTTCGCCTTGGGCTTCGAGGGCGGCAATGCAGGCTCCGGCCTTCGGCTCGTCGAGCACGATCGCCATAAAACGCGGAAGTATCGAGGGCGATCATTGCGCCTGATCCAGAAATTAGTGCGGTTTACGATCAAGTAGCCGCAGGGTCATTGCGAGGAGCGGAGCGACGAAGCAATCCCGACCAAACGACGCTCAGCCGCCCGAGATTGCTTCGCTTCGCTCGCAATGACTGACCCGGGGCAGGTGGTCGATCTGATCGAAAACCGCTTTAGACCGCCCAAGAGTCCAATTCGAGCATTGCCGGCAGCGCGCCTGGGTACGATCAGCCGGATGCCATGCGCTGGCCGAAGCCCACGCGCGAATCCCCGGCACCGACAAGCACCTTTGCGTCAGCCTGATCCTTGGTTATCTGGCCTCCCGACCGTCCCGAGCCCGCAACGCCGTCGCGGGCGCGTTGGATCGATCGGCGGGGTTCTCCCCACCCGTCGGGAGCGCTGGACAAATCGGCTCGGCCGGAGCCACTCTCGGACAATGGACAACGCAGAGCTCAGCGCCC
>DATKHX010000231.1:0-5258 GCA_035510075.1 Allostellaceae bacterium | reverse complement strand
GTCGCTTCTCCAGGGCGAAGTCCGCATCGACCCGCTGCTATTGCGCCTGGCGCTGGCCGAACAGCGGCTGGGCGCCCCCGAGCTTGGCTCCCATACCGCCGACCTCGCCGAGCGTTTTGCCGAAGCGCGGATGCGCGGCGATATCATCCATCAGCGCGAAGAAGCCTGGTTCACCCTCGATCTCCTACACCAGCCGGGGCCGGCATTGCGGCTCGCCTTATCGAATTGGGCGGTGCAGCGCGAGCCGGTCGACCTGCGTATTTTGATCCGCTGCGCTCTGGCCGCCGGCGAGCCTTCTACGGCGCGCCGGGGGCTCGAATGGCTCGCCCGCTCGCATCTGCAGGACCCGCATGTCGGGCAGTTGACCGCCCGCCTTCAGGAAGCGCTCAAATGAAACGCCTGATCGCCGCCTTGGCCGGTGTGGCGGGAGGCCTCGCCGCCGCGCTGTCGCCGGCTGCGGCGCACAAGTCGAGCGACAGCTATCTCGCCCTCGAGGTCGCGCACGGCCATATCACCGGGCAGTGGGACATCGCGCTGCGCGATCTCGACTATGCCATCGGCATCGACAGCGACAATGACGGAAACATCACCTGGGGCGAATTGCGCGCTCACCATCGGGCGATCGCTGCCTACGCACTCTCGAACTTGGCGCTGACCGCGGACGGGAAGAAATGCACGACGGGCGCCATCGGCCACCTTGTCGACGAGCACAGCGACGGTGCCTACGAGGTCCTGCGGTTTGCGGTCGACTGCCCGGCGGCGCCAAAGACCCTCGCTATCAAGTACACGCTGCTGTTCAACCTCGACCCGCAGCACCGCGGGCTGCTGCGGCTGGAGCAAAGCGGCGTCACCCATACGGCGGTGTTCAGCCCCGACCGCGAAACCTGGACATTGTCAGGGAATTCGGTCGCGCTCGGACAGCAGTTTCTCGATTATTTCCGCACCGGGGTCTGGCATATCTGGACCGGGTTCGACCACATCCTGTTCCTCGTTGCGCTGCTGCTGCCGGCGGTGCTCGAACGCCGGCTCGCCCGATGGCAACCTGTCGGCAGCTTCCGCCAGGCCTTTTTCGAGGTTTTCGGCATCGTCTCGGCGTTCACGCTCGCGCATTCAATCACGCTGAGCCTGGCCGTGCTCGGCTGGATCGCATTGCCCTCGCGGCTGATCGAGTCGGTCATCGCCGCCTCGGTGGTCGCCGCCGCGCTGAACAACCTCTATCCCGTCGTCCAAAAGCGGTTGTGGCTGGTGGCCTTCGTCTTCGGGTTGGCGCATGGGTTGGGCTTCGCCAACGTCTTGACCGACCTGGCGCTGCCCCGCGGCGCGCTTGCCGTGTCGCTGGTCAGCTTCAACCTCGGCGTCGAAGCCGGCCAGCTGGCGATCGTCGCGACCTTTCTGCCGCTGGCCTACCTGTTGCGCCGGTCGTGGCTCTACCCGCGCGTCGTCCTCGGCGCCGGCTCCTTGGGGATCGCGGCGATCGCCTCGGGCTGGCTGGTCGAGCGCAGCATGAACGTCAACCTGTTTTCGTAAGCACGGTTCCTCATATCGGCTCGGGCGACGCCGCACCGAAGAGCTGTGCGAGATAGTGGGGCAGGCGACCGCCAACCTCGCTCCAATCGCAACGAAAGCCGATATAGCCGTCGGGGCGCACCAGGTACGCGGCCGGCGCCGAGCCATAGCGCGCGGCGATCTCGCCGGCGCGGTCGGTCATCGCGCCGCCGACCGCGCCTGGAGGAGTGATCCGGTGGACAGCCACGGATTGCCGGAAACGCTCGGGCATGGCGGGCGCCGCCGCGGCAGCGTCGCCGACAAGGAGCAGCGCGTGGCGATGCTCCGCGAAAAGGTCGTAAAGCCTTTTCGAAACGCCACGCCCGGCGTCGTCGATCTGCGCGTCGGGCGCGCGGTCGCCGGCACGCGGGCCGGGGCCGCGGGCATGATCCTCGACAATCGGGCTGTGAGGGTAGTTGACCCCCAGCCCGGATATCTGCTCGCCGAGCTTTTCCACCACGGCTGGGATTTGCGTCGCCAGCGACATCAGGTGATCGCGGACGAAGCGCCCGACCGGCCCGTGCAACGACACGAGGCGCGTCGCGCGGTCGGTCTCGCGCATCACCGCCTCGTCGATCGGCTTGCGCTCGGCCTCGTAGCTGTCGAGCAGCGCCGGGCTCGCGCCATTGCCGATGATCAGGCTCAGCTTCCAGGCGAGGTTGAACGCGTCTTGAATCCCCATATTCATGCCTTGGCCGCCGACCGGGCTATGGACGTGCGCGGCATCGCCCAGCAGAAATACCCGGTCGCGGCGGAAATGCCCGGCTTCGCGGCGATGAATGCGGAACACCGCGGTCCAGCGCGGATCGGCGAGGCGGAGACCGCCGGGGCCGCGCTCGTCGACCAGCGCCTGGCACTGCGCGAGACTGGGCTCGCGTTTCCAGTCGGCCGGAGAGTTGGCGATGATCAGCCGCCAACGATCCTTGGGCAGCGGGAAGAAGGCCAGCGCGCCGTTGGCGTGCAGCCAAACTTGCGCCTCGTCATGGTCGAGGTCGCCCTCGATCTTTATATCCGCGAGCCCGAAATGCTCGGCATATGTGCTGCCCGAAAACGAAATGCCGAGCTGGTCGCGGACGGTGCTGTGCATCCCATCGCAGCCGAGAACCCAGTCGGCCTCTACCTCCTCGGTCCGGTCGCCTCGGCGCAGTTTCCCCGACACGGCCGAACCAAGGTGCGGCGTCAGCCCGACGAGCTCGGTGTTGCGCTCGACCGCTATCCCCAATCGGGCGGCGTGCTCTTCAAGGATGCGCTCGGTCTCGTCCTGAGGCACCCCCAGCACGTACGGATAGCGGGTGTCGAGCGAACCGAAGCCGACATGGGCGATCCGTCCCCTGTCACCGCAGACATTGACGCCGGCGATGCGCTGCCCGGCGGCGAGAAACTCCTCGGCAAGCCCCATCAGCTCGAAACTTTCGACCGTGCGCGAGTGGATCGCGATTGCTCGCGACCGCGTCGCGCGATGCGCGTCCTTGTCGATCAGACGGCATCGTATGCCGGCGCGCGCGAGCTCGTGCGCCATGACCAATCCGGTGGGGCCTGCGCCGACGATCAGCACGCTTTGCCTGTCGGTCATGGCGGTCCTCCTTTACATTGACTGACTGTTCAATCAAGATATTAGCGCGGCCGATTTGGTTCAAGCCCCTCCGCCATGTCAGGATGGTGGGATGGGAGAAATGCCGCCCGAGCCTCATCGCAAGACCAACACCGCGGCCTCATCGACGGCGTCGCGCCGCCGCCGCGATCGCGAAATCCGGGAAAGCGAGATCCTCGATGCGGCGTTCGAGGAATTCGCCGCTCGCGGCTTTGCCGCGACCCGGTTGGAGGACGTAGCGCGCCGCGCCGGTGTCGCCAAAGGCCTCCCGAGCTTCTATTTCGAAAGCAAGGAGGCGCTGTTCAAAGCGGTGCTGCGGCGGCTGGTCCTGCCCGACTGGGACGTCCTTGACGCGCAGTTCGAAGAGGCGAGCCGCCCGACTTCGGTCTTGCTGCGCGGCCTGATCGAGTTCGTGTACAATCACTTGGTCGAGAATCCCCAGGCACACCAATTGCTGCGGCTGTTGATCGCCGAGGGGCCGAGATTTCCTGAATTGACCGAGTTCTATCACGCCGAGCTGATCGAGCGCGCGCTGGCGCTGCTGGGCCGGCTGTTGGCCCGCGGCGTCGAGCGCGGCGACATTCGGCCCGGCCCGATCCTCGACTGCCCACAGGCGATCATGGCGCCGGCGTTGCTGGCGGTGCTCTGGCAATTGCTGTTCGCCGAACGCCGCCCGCTCGACCTCGCGCGCTTTTTCGAGGCGCATCTCGACCTCGTGATGAACGGCGTGTCGCCGCGCTAAAGTTTGTTTCCGGCTCAGGGCCTGACCGCCTCACTGCTTCGGCGTGTACGCGCGGCCGGGAGGGTAGGTCTGGTGTTTCGGCAGATCCGGGTTCAGGTAGTCCCAGGGCTGTGCGCTCCTGACAAAGATGTCGGCCTCGGGCCGGAACTCGCTCGGGTCGTCGAGGCTGCCGACCCTAAGCCCGACGATGTCCGGCCGCGACGAGACCCGGATAAACAGCGGGCAGCCGCATTCCGGGCAAAACGCCCGTGTCACCTGGTTGCCGGCGTCGCTGGCGCTGGCATAAAACTTGGGCTCGCCTCTGGTAATGCGAAACCCCGCCGCCGGCACCCGCATCGCCGCAATAAAGGCGCTGCCGCTCTGATGCTGGCAGTCGCGGCAATGGCATAAGAGCGAAAACAGCGGCTCCCCCGCCGACTCATATCGCACCATCCCGCACAAACAGCCCCCGCTCCTCACGTCAGCCATCATGACCTCCCCGACATAGGGTTGCTCGAATTGCCCGGCGAGGCTGGTGGGTGCGGCGGCGTTGCTGATGCGCCCAACACCCGAGCAGCTGCTTTCGCGACCGGAACCTAGAACGGATCGGAGGCGGTCCTCAGCTGTTCGAGTTTGGACACCAGATCGCCGTGCTCTACCAGCTTGGGGTCGCCCTTGATCACCTCGAACGCGGTGTCCTCCCCCTCGCGCCAAAAGCGGATGTCGAGCTTGTGCTTGCCGAGGCGGAGGTCGTGGACGGCGAGATCCGGCAGCCATTGCGGCAGCGCCGGGTCGATATAGAGCTTATTGCGCGGCGCATCCGGCAGAAAGCCCAAGAGCGCCTGCGTCAGCATGAAGGCCGAACCGGCGGCCCAAGCTTGCGGCACGTTTGCGCCGATGTATTGCACCGGGAAGTTGGTTTCTTCGCGCTGGAACGCGGTGTATAGCTCGGGCAGCTGGTTAAGACGGAATTGGCTCGCTGCAACGCTGATGTCGTGCGCGATCTGCGCTGCCTCGGCGCTGAAACCGTAACGCTTGAAGCCCATCGCGATGATCGCGTTGTCATGAGGCCAGACCGAACCCGTCTGATAATTGTACGGGTTGAACGCCGGATGGCTGGCCGAAAGCGTGCGAATGCCCCATCCGGTCAGCATGTCCGGCGCCATCAGCCGTTTCACGACCCGCGCGGCGCGCTCGGGCGGCACGATGCCGGACCACAGACAATGGCCGGCATTGGACGCGACGGTCAGCACCTTCTTTTTGTCGCCGTCGAGCGCATAGGCATAGAAGCCCAGCTCTTCGTCCCAAAAGGCTGCGTTGAAGCGCTCGAACAGTGTCGCCGCCTTGGCGCGCAACGCCTGCGCACGATCCGGTTGGCCCAGCGCGTCGAACACCTCGGCC
>DATKHX010000230.1:0-4164 GCA_035510075.1 Allostellaceae bacterium | reverse complement strand
GTGATGACGCATCAGGGCGGGTTTCCGTCGGGCGACGTGACCCGCGAGACCTGGACCGACCATGCCCGGATGCGGGCCGAGGTGTGCGACTTTTCGCTCGACTGGACGCCGGGGACGCGGCTGCAATACCACCCGCGTGCGGCGCATCTGACCCAGGCGATGGTGATCGAGGCGGTGACCGGCCAGGATTACCGCGACGCGATCCGCGAGCGGGTATTGGCGCCTCTGGGTCTGGCCGGCGACGTGTTCGTCGGTGTGCCGGCGGCCGCGCAGGGGCGCTGCGCCGACACCTATGGGGCCGAGGCGCGCGACAACTCGGCCGAATTCAAGGCTGCGGGGATGCCGAGCGGCGGCGGCTATGCGACGGCGCGCGGCATGGCGGCGTTCTACCAGATGCTGCTCGGCGACGGCCGGCTCGGCGCGGTGCGGCTGCTGTCGCCACGGCTCGTCGGCTATGTCACAAAGAGCCACACCGGCGAGCGCGGCGACGACGCGATGGGCGGCATCCCGATGCATCGCGGACTGGGACCTCATGTCCGCGGCGACAGCGACCGCATCCGCGGGCTCGGCACAATCGCCGCACCCCAGACGTTCGGCCATGGCGGCGCCGGGACGTCGTATTCCTGGGCGGATCCGGTGAGCGGGGTGTCGTTTACCTACGTCACCAACTTCGTCCAGCCCGACCCATGGCATTCGGCACGGCTCGACCGGGTCGCCAACCTCGTCCACGCCGCGATCGACTGACATGCGGCTCCCGTTTTCGTCATTCCCGCGAAAGCGGGAACCCAGAGCCGGCCCCTGGACCTCCGCTTGCGCGGGGGCGACGATGGGTTGAGCGATGGCGCCGCGGGTCGATCCGGTTCCATCCGACGAGGTGCTGCCGGCGCGCGCCGATGTCGTGATCGTCGGCGGCGGGATCATCGGCACAAGCGCAGCACTGTTCCTCGCCGAAAAGGGCGTGTCGGTGGTGCTGTGCGAGAAAGGCCACATCGCCGGCGAGCAGTCGAGCCGCAATTGGGGCTGGTGCCGCAAGATGGGGCGCGACCCGCGCGAATTGCCGCTGATCATCGAGAGCCTGCGGCTGTGGCAGGGGATGAACGAGCGGGTCGAGGCCGAAACCGGGTTTCGCCAGCCAGGCATAATGTATCTGGCCGAAAACGCCACCGAGTTGGGCCAGCTCGAATCCTGGCTCGACCACGCGCGCCAATATCAGCTCGACACCCGGCTGTTGACCCGCGCCGAGGCGGCCGAGCTGATGCCGGGGCTGACCGGCGACTGGGCGGGCGGCCTGTTCACGCCGAGCGATGGCAAGGCGGAGCCGCAACGCGCCGCCCCCGCGATCGCCGAAGCCGCACGGCGCGAGGGTGCGGCGATCGTGACCCGATGCGCGGTGCGCGGCATCGAGACCGCCGGCGGGCGCGTCGCCGGGGTTGTGACCGAAAAGGGGCGCATCGCCTGCGCGAGCGTCGTGCTCGCCGGCGGCGCGTGGTCGCGGCTCTTCTGCGGCAATCTCGGCATCGAACTGCCGCAGTTGAAGGTGCTGGCCTCGGTCATGCGCACCGAGCCGCTGTCGGGCGGCCCGGAAATCTCGGCCTCGGGCGGGTTGTTCGGCATCCGCAAGCGGATGGACGGCGGCTACACCGTGGCGACGTTGGGGGTGCGGACGATCGATCTCGTCCCCGACAATTTGCGGCTGTTCCTGCCGTACCTGCCGGCGGTGCGGCTGCACTGGAAAAAGCTGCGCTTTCGGGTCGGCGGCCGTTGGGTCGAGGAATGGCGGATGCCTCGCCGCTGGGGTTTGGACGAGGCGACGCCGTTCGAGGCCGTGCGGGTGCTCGACCCCGAACCTGATCCCTATGTCCTCGACCGCGCGCGGAGCGCGGTGGCACAGGCCTTTCCGCTGTTCCGCAACGTCGCCGTCGCGGAGCGCTGGGGCGGCATGATCGACGTGATGCCCGACGCGATCCCGGTGATCTCGGCAGTTGACAGCGTACCCGGATTTTTCATCGCGACGGGATTTTCGGGTCACGGCTTTGGCATCGGCCCGGGTGCGGGCAGGCTCGTCGCCGACATGGTCGCCGGCGACCCGACCCTGGTCGATCCGTCGCCGTTCCGCCTGACGCGCTTCACCGACGGCTCGAACCCGCAACCGCACCCGCTGGCGAGCTGACCTGCCCCGCTTCTTTGAATTGTCATTGCGAGCGCAGCGAAGCAATCTTGCGATATCCGTGAACCGGCCCGTCGGGATTGCCGCGTCGCTCCGCTCCTCGCAATGACAAAGGGCGACCGTCAGCTCCCCAGCACCGTCCCCTCGGGGATCTCGGCTTCGCCGGCGGCGATTTTGGGGCCGTCGTCGAGGCGCACCCGCGAAACCTCGACATAGCCGCCTTGGGCGAGGATGCGCAGAGCCGCCGGACCGGCGGAGACGACCTCGCCGATCTTCTTGCCGCGCACCGCGCCAAAAGTCGCGGCGGTGATTTTCTTGGCGTCGAACAGATAGAGCTTTTTGCCGCCGAACATCGTCCAGGCACCCGGCGCCGGATTGCATCCGCGGATCAAGTCGTAGATGAAGTCGACATGGTGCGCCCAGTTGATCTGGCTCTCGGCGTCGCGCACCCAGCCTTCGTAAGTTGCCTGGCCTTCGTCCTGCGTGGTCTCGGTGGCGCGCCCGGAAACGACGAGGTCGGCGGCCTCGACCAATGCCTGCACGCCGAGCGGAAAAATCTTGTCGAAATAGAGCGAGCCGGCGGTGTCGTCGGGGCCGATCGGCACGCGCTTTTGCAAGACGACCGGGCCTTCGTCGAGACCGGGGGTCGGACGAAAGATCGACAGCCCGGTTTCGCTGCGCCCGCGGATGATCGCCCACGGGATCGAGGACGGCCCGCGATGCAGCGGCAACAGCGAGGGGTGGAACTGGATCATCCCGTGCTTGGGGATCGCGCAGAATTCGGGCGGCGCGAACAGCAGGACATAGGCCATCACCCCGAGATCGGCGTTGAGATCGGCAAGTGCCTCTTTCGCTTCGTCGGCCGAATAGCGCGGGAAACGGTGGACCGTTAGCTTTCTTTCTTCGGCGGCGGTGACGAGCGGGTCGGGCCTCGCCCCCGGCCGGTCGGGTGCCGCAAACACGCCGGCAACTTCATGCCCGTGCGCGATAAAGGCTTCGAGTGCGGCTTTGCCAAAGGCCTGTTGGCCGACGATGACGATACGCATCTCTCTCCCTCCGACTTGTCATGCCCGCGCGATGCCGCCTCGCCGCCGTTCGGAGAATGGAGCCGCCACCGCCGCGAAAGCCGCAGAGTTTCACGCCGGACCGCCCGCCGGCAAGCCCACATCGCTAAGGGCGGCGCTGCGGCTGCGGCGCAGGCGCAGGGTCACGGTCGTCCCGCACCCGATCTCGGTGCGGATCGTCGCCGCGCCGCCGGATTGGCGGGCGAACTCGTCGGCCATGCTGAGCCCGAGGCCGGTTCCCTTGTCCGGCTTTTTGGTGGTGAAAAACGGCTCGAACGCCCGCTCCGCCACTTCCGGGGACATTCCGGTCCCGGTGTCGCAGACTTCGAGCTCGACGAATTCCTGCCCGTCCGCCCCGTTGCTTGAAGCCTTGGCGGGCAATGTCCGGTTTCTGGTGCGGACGCACAAGGTTCCACCATCGGCCATTGCGTCGCGAGCGTTGATCGCGAGATTGATCACGACGAGCTCGAGGCGGGTCGGGTCGGCATCGATCGGCCACAGATCGGCCGCCAGATCGGTTTCGATCTCCACCGCGCCGCCGACAGTGCGCGCGAGCAGCTCCGCCATCCCGCGGAGATGCGCATTGAGGTCGAGCGAGACGACGGGCGCCGGCTGGTGGCGGGCGAAGGCGAGCAATTGGCGAGTGAGCTTGATGCCGCGCGCGACCGTCTCCAGCGCGAGATCGACCCGCATCTGCAGCCGGTCGTTCGATTGACGGCCGGTCAGCATCTCCAGGCAACCCTGCAGCACCGCCAGAAGGTTGTTGAAGTCGTGCGCGACACCGCCGGTAAGCTGACCAAGCGCCTCGATCTTTTGCGCCTGGCGCAGCTCGGCCTCGGTCCGGGCCCGGCGGTTCATTTCGCGTTGCAGCCGGCGCGCGGTCGTTTGCCAGCGCCAACTCGCGATGCGCTCGCGCTGGATTTGCCGGGTTGC
>DATKHX010000229.1:0-6627 GCA_035510075.1 Allostellaceae bacterium | reverse complement strand
CATTCGTCGAGATAGCCATCCAAGGTCGGCGGAAACCGACTCGGCTCGCGCAGCCGCTCGCGCCAGCGTTCCGCGACCGGCGCCAGATGCGGGTAGATCGCGCAGCGCAACCCCTCGACCAGCTCCGGCAGCGGGTAGCGGAAATATTTGTACTCGCCGCTGCCATAGGCGTGGCGCTGCATGACGATGCGGCGGCGGAACGCGTCGTCGTCATCGTAGAGCGCCCGCAGCGCGCGGCATTCCTCGGCGCCCAGCAAGGGCAGGGTGGCGTAGCCGTGCTCGTCGAGGGCCGCCGCCAGCGCCGGCCAATCGGCGGCGCCGACCCGCTCCCGCGCAGCCTCAGGCCGCCTCATCGCCCGCCACCGCAGCCGCCGTGCGCTCGCGGTCGAGCAATTCCCGCTTGCGCTCGACCCCCCAGCGATAGCCGGCGAGATCGCCATCCTCGCGGATCACCCGATGGCACGGCACCAGGAGCGCCAGATTGTTCGCCGCACAGGCGCGCGCCACCGCGCGCACCGCCGTCGGCTGGCCCAATTCCCGCGCGATCTCGCTGTAGGTCGCGGTTTGGCCGAGCGGGATCTTCTGCAGCGCCCGCCACACCCGCGCCTGAAACGCCGTGCCGCGAATGTCGAGCGGGAGGTCGAGCGTGTGCTGGGGCGCGGTAATAAAGCGCACCACCCGCTCGGCCCAATCTTTGAGGCCGCCATCCTGCTCGACCAGCTTGGCGGCGGGAAAGCGCTCGCTCACCATGGCCGCGAGCCGCTCGCGGTCGTCGCCGAGCGCCGTCATGACGACGCCGCGCTCGGTCGCCGCGACGAGCGCCCAGCCGAGTGGGGTCGGCACCGTCACAAAGCGGATCGTTTCGCCGCTGCCGCCGTTGCGCCGCGCGCCCGGCGTCATGCCGAGCCCGGCCGGGGCGGCCTCGTAGGCGCGCGAGCTCGACCCGAACCCGGACGAATAGATCGCCGCGGCGACATCCTCGCCGGCATCGAGCTTTTGCGCGAAATTGCCGAGCCGGTGGGTGCGCGCATAGTCGCGCGGCGTCGCCCCGGTCACCTGCTTGAAGACGCGGTGGAAATGAAACCGGCTGATGCCGGCCGCATCGGCGAGTTCGGCGAGGCTCGGCGTCATCTCGCTCCCGCGCAACAACGCGCAGGCCCGCTCGACCGCCGCGAGATGACGGGAGGCCGAAGACGGATCGTTCGGGCGGCAGCGCTTGCAGGCCCGCAACCCGGCGGCCTCCGCCTCGGCCTGGGTTTCGAAAAAGGCGGTGTTGCGGCGCAACGGGAGCCGCGACGTGCAGCCCGGCCGGCAATACACGCCGGTCGTCTTCACCCCGTAAAAGAACCGGCCGGCAGCGGCACCGTCGCGCTTTTCGAGCGCCGCCCAGCATTCGTCGAAATCCAGCATCTTATGCTCCTGTCGCGTTTACGAGCCTAAGATGGCGTGATGACGTCCGCGCCTCTATCCGGCGATTGCCTTCTAATTCGGAAGCTTTTCGCGGTTGACGTAGCGGTTTGGCGGCATCGCGAAGGCATTTGCTGCAGTCAGAAAGCTCGGTTCACGCACCTGTCCGCAATTTCACGCGTTAGCATCCGTCACTTCGCCCGGTCGGGCGGGCCGCTCCGCCCGCAGCCGCGCCGCCAGCGTATTGGTCGAAGTCGCTGTCCGGCCCCGCCTCGCGGCGCGCCGTAGAGCCGAACAGGATCACCCGTTGCGGCCTGAAATAGGCGACCACCGAGCAGTTCCGCGGGAACTGACAGACTCGTCATGGTCGATCGTCTCAGGCGTTTCCGATCCGAGAGCCAGCGCCCGCCGTGCCGTTGACGTAGCGCTTGGGCAGCATCGCATGAATGCCCTTGTTGCCGTCGACGAGCTGGGTCACGCGCATGTCGACCGCCAGGCTGCAGAACATGTAGGCGTCCTCACGCCCGAGCCCCATGCGCTCGCCGATCAGCGTGATCATCTGGCGCAGCGCGGTCTTGGCGGCGTCGTCGAGATCCTCGTTGAAGCCCATCGTGATCAAATGGGTCGGCGTTTCCGCGCGGGGAAGATCGATGCCCATGCCCTTGTGCAGGGTCAGCCGGAAGGTGCCGCTGAGGGCGGTTTCGAGCGCCGTCACGCAAACCTCGCCGTCGCCCTGCACGCCGTGGCCGTCGCCCGCCGAGAACAGCCCGCCCTCGGTCCATACCGGCAGATAAAGGGTCGTGCCGGCGACCAGCTCCTTCAGATCCATATTGCCGCCGAATTCGCGCGGCACGATCGAGGTCACGGCACCATAGGCCGGCGGCGGCGCCACTCCCATTACTCCGAAGAACGGCGCCAATTCGATCTCCGCACCAAACGGCACGGTGGCGATGCCGCGCTGGCGGTCGATCGCGGTGTGCCAGGTTCGGCGAACCGGGAAATCCTCCGGCAACGTGCCCGACAGCGGGCGGATGCGGGTGTAGCCCCAATTCTGCCGGCAGTCGATCGACAGGATCTCGATTGCGAGCGCGTCGCCGGGCTCCGCCCCCTCGACCGCGATCGGCCCGGTCAGGATGTGCGCGCCGAGCCGCGGCTCGATCGCGGCGTGGATCGCGGTATGCTCGGGCAGGATGTCGAAGCGGCCGTCCGTCGGCAACACATCGGGGCCGCCCGACACGCTATCCAAGGTCACCGTGTCGCCCGACGCGGCGGTCAGCACCGGTTTCAGCGCGGGATCGAAAAAGCCCCAATGACAGGTTTCCGGGCTGGCCGGCAAGACGTGATGCTGCGACACGGCAAACTCCTCGCTCTGATCGGCCGGCAATTCTAGCCTAACGCTTGTCGTGCGAGCTAGCAGTGGGCTGCAGATCTCCCGGACGATTCCGCCCGCCTTCGACCGGCGGCCCGATGCTGCTCGTGTAGGGGTGCTTTGAAACATCCCTCTCGTACTCCGGAGGCACGTCGTAGTGCTCGAACCTCAGCATGCCGTTTGAATTGATCTTCGGGCCGATGCGGCTCGTGTAGGGATGCATCGCAATATTCATCACATAATCCGGTGGCGCTTGATAATGCTCGGATTTCAGTCGGCCGTTTGGGCTGGCCTTCGCGCCGAGACCGCTCGTGTAGGGATGCCGATAGGGTGCGATAACCGAGACGCCCGGCAGCGTTATGCCGGCGCGCGCGGGCGTTGCATCGG
Organism: Allostellaceae bacterium; assembly: GCA_035510075.1. Classification (GTDB taxonomy): domain Bacteria; phylum Pseudomonadota; class Alphaproteobacteria; order ATCC43930; family CGMCC-115725; genus AP-15. The sequence goes on along the minus strand of DATKHX010000229.1, from coordinate 3,464 downwards.
ATGACGGGAGGGCAGCGACCTCGCTGCCCGACAATTGGCGGTCGCCGCCCGGCGCAGCGGCCCCCGGACCTGGCGATGTGCCGCCGGCACGAGGCAACGGGTTTGCGTTCGCGCCGCTGATGCCGAGCAAGAAAGCCGCACCCAAAATGATCGGTTTAGTGAGGTTGGGCATGTCATACCTCTGGTTTCTCGGGGTTACCCTGGTGACAAAAGGACCTCGACAGAGCCATTGCCTGAAGATCAGCCGTCGAGCATTCGTCGCTGCCGATGGCCGACGCGCCTTGTCGTGCCGGCCGCCCGTTAGCGTACGAAAACCCAGTGACCTCGCCAGGCGGCATGCCTGTCGTAACCGTACTGATATTCGTAATGCCCCGGTGCCGCGACCGCAGTCGAGGTGGGGGTTGTCAAATGCCGGCTCATCCCGGGCCACATATTTCCTCCCGAAACTTTTGGCCCTAATGCCAATGCCGGCGAAAGATTTACCGCGGCGGTAAGCGCGAAAGCCGCAGCACTTACATAGACGGATTTCATTGCTGACCTCACGAGCGCTGTGTCGATTGCGAATACGGGCCGATCGATCGGCTACGATGGTCGGCGACTGCGCTGCCGCCGTACCTGCAATGACCGCCGCACCGGATTGTTTATTCGTCGTGACGAAAGGCTTTTGAAAAAAAGCCATGCCGCCGGGCGACGACAACGGCCCCTTTCCCATTACCCGGCATTCCCGAGCCGCGCTCTCGACCGCGTCCACGCACTTCCTTTCGCCTTGCTCGCGCGGGCCGCTGTACAATACGCGTGGGGGTTCTGGGGGTTGGGATGGCCGAGACCACACTTTATCCGACCGTGAAGCGGTTCCTGGAAGCAGCGGGGTTTGCCGTGAAGGGGGAGGTTTGCGGCTGCGACATCGTCGCGGTACGCGACGGCGAGCCGGCGCTGCTCGTCATCGTCGAAATGAAACGCGGCTTCAATCTGGACCTGCTGCTGCAAGGGGTGGAGCGCATGCGGCCGGCCGACGAGGTATGGCTTGCCGTGCCGCTGACCCGGCGCGGCCGCGACCGCGACGCGCGCGTGCATCGATTGTGCCGGCTGATCGGCGTGGGTTTGATGGCGGTCGATATCGCGCGCGATCGGATCGAGGTGCTGGCCGAACCCGGCCCCTACCGGCCGCGGCCGGACCATCGCCGGCGGGCGAGGCTGCTCGGCGAGCACTCACGCCGCCAAGGCGACCCGTCGCCCGGCGGGTCGAGCCGCCAACCGATCATGACAGCCTATCGCCAGCGAGCACTGGCCTGTGCCTCGGGGCTGCGCGCCGGCCTCGGCCGCCCACGCGACTTGCGGCATGCCGCGCCCGATGCCGGCCGCATCCTGATGCGCAACGTCTACGGCTGGTTCGAGCGCATCGAGCCCGGCCATTATCGCCTCACCGCGCTCGGCGAAGCTGCGCTGCAGCGCTGGCCCGCCCCTTTCCCGTAGCTCTTCGCGTGCCCATGAGCTCTACCGGGCTATGAACGTTGTCGGCGGGTTGGCGACACGAGCGAGAGGCAAATTGGGTTGGACAAGTCGCGAGGGTCGAGTATCTGTGGTGCCCGGTCGAAAGCGACTGCGTCGTCATGCTCGCAGTTACTTCGAGCTAGAGCGCACGGAGAGGGATGAATGCTGGCGCGACTGCGCCGCGTGGCAATGACTCCGTTGTGGGTCGCGCAACTCCCCACTGGAACGAAGTCGTTCGAACGCAACCCGATTATCGGGAGCCGTCGCTTGAACGAATGGGGCTTGCACGCGGCGCGCGTCGCACTCGCGCACCGCCTGGCTTGGGCGCGTCGCCGCAAGCTCGCCGGTCTGATCTCCCCCAAGGACCGCGAGGCGTTCGATCGGGATGGCTTTGTCGTCCGCAGAAATTTTCTGGAGCCTGATCATTTCGCGGCGCTCGCCGCCGAGGCCAAGGCCTATCGCGGCCCGCTGCGCGAGATCTTCGAGGGCGACACGGTGGTGCGCAAGATCGCCCTCGACCGGCTTGCCCTGGCCGAGCTTCCGGCACTCGGCATGGTGCTGCGATCGCCCGAATGGCGTGGGCTCGTCCGCTATGCCGGAAGCCGCGATGCCGAGCCAGTGGTCTGGGTGCAGGCGATCTTGCGCCACGCTCACGAGGGCCCGGTCGATCCGCAGACCCGGCTGCACGCCGACACCTTTCATCCGACGGTCAAGGCGTGGCTGTTTCTGACCGATGTCGCGGCAGACGCCGGCCCCTTTACCTATGTGCCCGGCTCGCACCGGCTGAATGATGCGCGGCTGCGCTGGGAGCGGCGCATGAGCCTGACCGCGCCGCAATCGCCGCTCGCCGAGGACCGCGAGGGTTCGTTCCGCGTCGACCCGGCCGAGCTGACGACGCTGGGGCTGCCGCAACCGGTGGCGCTCGCGGTTCCCGCCAACACTTTGGTCGTCGCCGACACATTCGGCTTTCACGCCCGCGGGCCAAGCTCCGGCCGGTCGCTGCGCGTCGAAATCTGGGCCTACGGCAGGCGCAGCCCGTTTCCGTCGGGGGCGGCGCTGGTTCCATGGACGACCGCCGCGCTGGGGCGGCGCAGCCGTGTCGCCTGGCGACTGGGCGACGCCCTCGAAGCGAGCGGGGTCAAGAAAAACCGCTGGCGGCTCCGAACCGGAACCTCGATTTTCGACGGGCCGCCGGCCGAGCGTGCGTCGGCGGAGCCGCTCGAGGCTCCCACTCGTCACTCGTTCCGCTTGTGACCAGACGGCCCGATAGACGCCGATGAGCCGTGCGCGAGCCGCCGAGGTACCGACTGCCGAAATCGCTTCCGACATTTCGTTCGGGTGTCCGGAGCGTGGCGCGGATGCGCCGGCGATCAAGGCCGGGGCAGGACGGCTGACGATCCGCGGCGCCCCGCTCGGACCGGACGCGCTGACCGCGTTGTTTCCCGAATTCACGACCGGGGGATCCCTGGCCGGGATCGCCACTTGGCGGCTGCCGCATGGCCGCCATCGGATGCGGGCGCGCGCCGCCGCACTTGGCGTGCCGTTCTTGACCTTCGATCGCGGGTTGCTGCGCGCGCCGCCGCGATATGGCGCCGCGAGCACCGTTCTCAGCGTGACGGCGGTTGCGATGGAGGGGCCGCTTTCGTCGGCGGACATTCTTTCCCCCGACCGCTTGCTCGCGAGTCGCGGTTGGGAATCGCCTGCTCTGCTCGAGCGCGCCACACTCGCCCGGCGCGAGTTGATCGCCGCACGCATAGGCGGTTCGTGGTGGGGGCAAGGCATATTGTCGGGAGGGGAAGGGATCGCTCTCGTCGATGGCGAGGCAATGGGTTCGTCACGACCCGAAGCGGCCCTGCGTGCCATGCTCGCGGCAGCATTGGCGGAGAACCCGGCAGACAAGGTCGTCGTGCTGGTTTCCCCCGGTCGGCAGGGATCTGAGCTTGACCGCGCGGCGGTACGCGACGGTTGCGATG
>DATKHX010000228.1:0-3357 GCA_035510075.1 Allostellaceae bacterium | reverse complement strand
GCTTCGGCCGCCTCGTCGACGGCCGGTTCGACTTCGCCCGCCACCGCTTCCTCGGCGACCGGCTCGTCTTCGTCGGCGGCGATCGGCTCCACGGCGACCTGCTCGCGCGCGCCGATATCGATGCCCGAAGCGGCGAGCTCGGCCTGCAGCCCGTCGAGCACCGAGCCCGCGACGAGGTCGCAATAGAGATGGATCGCGCGCATGGCGTCGTCATTGCCGGGGATCGGATAGGCGATCCCGTCCGGCGTCGAGTTCGAATCGAGCACCGCCACCACGGGGATGCGCAGCTTGTTCGCCTCGGCGACCGCGATCGCCTCCTTGTTGGTGTCGATCACGAACAGGATGTCGGGCAGCCCGCCCATGTCCTTGATCCCGCCCAGCGCCCGTTCGAGCTTGTCGTGGTCACGCGTCAGCTCGAGCAGTTCGCGCTTGGTGAGGCCGGTTTCCTGCGCCGCGACGCGTTCCTCGACCTCGCGCAGCCGCTTGATCGAGGCCGAGATCGTCTTGAAGTTGGTCAGCATCCCGCCGAGCCAGCGGTAGTTGACGTAATACTGGCCGCAGCGCTTGGCCGCCTCGGCGATCGGCTCCTGCGCCTGGCGCTTGGTGCCGACCAGCAGCACCCGACCGCCGGCCGAAACCGCGTCGCGGATCGCCTGCAAGCCTTGGTGCAGCATCGGCACGCTCTGCTCGAGGTCGATGATGTGGATGCCGTTGCGCACGCCGAAAATGTAGGGCGACATTTTCGGGTTCCAGCGCCGCGTGTGATGGCCGAAATGGACGCCGGCTTCGAGCAGCTGGCGCAGTGTGTAAGTAGGCAGCATGGCAATCCTTTTCCGGTTGGACCGCCGCAGGAGAAATCGGCGCCCGGTCAACCCGGAATCGCCGACACCGGAGCGGCCCGCCCGCGCCTATGCGTCGGTAGCCGCAGCCCTGCGTGAGGCTTTTCGAACTCCAATTACTTACGGTGCCCAGGGCTTGTTGGCAAGACCGCCCGCGACCCGGCCCCGATCATGGGGTTGTCGCAGAGGATCGACGGCAAGAGCCTTGCGAACCCGGCTCGCGGCGCTACAGCATCGGCAGCCCAGCTCCGCGATGGCCGCGCGGGAAGGCGGCGTCGATCGACGCGATCTCCTCTGCGGACAGCGTCAGGTCGCCGGCCCCGGCGTTTTCCTCGACATGCTCCGGGGTGGATGCCTTGGGGATCGTGAAAAGTGCGGGGCGCCGCACCAGGAAGGCCAGGGCCACCTGGCGGGGCGTCGCGTCGCGCGCTTTGGCGATCTCGGCCAGGACCCGACCGCCGGTGGTGTGCGCCCCCGGAAAGCGGCTCTGCGCGAACGGGGTGTAGCCGGTGACCGCGACGCCGTGCTGCTCGCACCACGGCATCACCCCGTGCTCGATCCTTCGTTCCGGCAGATTGTAGAGCACCTGGTTGCAGGCTGTCTGGCCCTCGGCGGCAATGCCCAATACCTCTTCGAGGTCGCCGGCGTCGAAATTGCTGACGCCCCAGCTGAGGATCTTGCCTTGGCGCCGCAGCGCGTCGAAGTCTGCGATCGTTTCCGCGAGCGGGTGCTGCCCGCGCCAGTGCAGCAAGTAGCAGTCGAGCCGATCGGTGCGCAGACGAGCGAGCGAGCGCTCGCAGGCGAGCCGCGTCCCCGAACGCGAGGCGTTGTATGGCAGCACCTTGGAGACTAGGAACACCTCGTCGCGCCGGCCGGCGATGGCCTCGCCGACCAGCTCTTCGGCCGCGCCCGACCCGTACATCTCGGCAGTGTCGATGTGGTTCATGCCGAGATCGAGGCCGCGGCGCAGTGTTGCAACCGCCAAGACGCGATCGGCCTCTTCGAGATGCCAAGTGCCCATGCCGACGACCGACACTTGGCGCCCGGTCGAGCCGAACAAGTTGTATCGCATAGCCGTCCTCCGTGCTGCCGCGCGTGCTACGCCGCGTGCGCCGGCGCTCTGGCCCCGGCAAACAGCTTCAGCATTTCGCGGTTGAACGCGGGGATGTCGTCGGGTTTGCGGCTGGTTAGCAGCTTACCATCGACGACCGCCTCCTGATCCGTCCAATCCGCGCCGGCATTCTTGAGATCGGTGTGCAGCGACGGCCACGAGGTCATCCGGCGACCGCGGGCGCAGCCGGCTTCAATGATCGTCCACGGCCCGTGGCAGATCGTCGCCACCGGCTTGCCGGCATCGAAGAAGGCTCTGACAAAGGCCACCGCCTTGGGTTCGATCCTGAGCGTGTCGGGGTTTATGACGCCGCCCGGCAGCAACAGAGCGTCGAAATTGTCGGGCCGAGCCTGGTCGAGCTTCAAATCCACCGGGAGCTTCTGGCCCCAATCGGTGAAGTTCCAGCCGCGCACCTCCGAATCCTTGGGGGATACGATGCGGGTCTCGGCGCCGGCCTCGTCGAGTGCCTTGCGCGGCTCGATCAGCTCGACCTGCTCGAACCCGTCGGTAACGAGGATCGCGACTTTCAGTCCGTTCAAGCTTTTGTCCGTCATGCCCAATCCCTCTTTCCCAGAACAGCGGTTGCTGCGTGCCGAGTAAACAGCCGAGAGGCGGGGCAGTGTCCCGCTCTACAGACGGCAATTTCGCTGTCGGGATCGCCGCATCGAAGGACGAAAGCGGCCTAGGCTGCCGCGCGCCGGCAGGTTATATCGCTAACGGTGAAGACGGTTAGACTGCGCGTTACCGGCCGCGTGCACCGCGTCGGCTACCGTGCCTGGGCGGAGCGGGTCGCGACGGATTTGGGTCTGCGCGGCTGGGTGCGCAACCGCGCCGACGGCAGTGTTGAAATGCTGATCACCGGAGCGGACGATTGCATCGCGTCAATGCTCGAAGCCGCCCGCCGGGGGCCGCCCGCCGCGCGGGTCGACAACGTGCAAGTCGAGGACGACACCGACGACGGCAGCCCCGGCTTTGCCGCGCGACCCACGGCATAGGTCGCGGCGCCGCGTTTCTGCTAAGCTATGCCCCGGCCGGTCACAGGAGCCAAGATGCCCGACGACGACGCGGGTTCGAGCGAGGCCTCGCTGACCCTCTCGAATGGTACGGCAGCTGCGGCAGGTCATGCCGGCTGCCTGTGCCATAGGCCGGAAATTCATTCTCTGACGCGTCGGATCGGCGCTGATCTTTCACGACGCGGCTTTGTTGCCGGCGTGGGCGCCTCGGTTGCATCGCTCGGCCTGCCCAAACCCGCCAATGCGCGGTCGGCGCCGGTTGCTGGCCAGCCGTCGCGGCCTACCCTGTTCACGAATTTCCGTCTGTTCGACGGAAGATCGGGCACATTGCGCAACGGACTCCGTCTGCTTGTTGACAGCCACCTGATCAAGGCGGTGGCGGAGGGCAATCCTG
>DATKHX010000227.1:0-3339 GCA_035510075.1 Allostellaceae bacterium | reverse complement strand
GCCTGCTCGCAAGTAAACCAGGTATTTGAAGTGTTTAATCCTCGGCAGTCGTCATGGCCGGACTTGTTCCGGCCATCCACGTGACCGGATCGGTATCGAAGAAAGACATGGATCACCGGGACGAGCCCGGTGATGACGACTGAGGGTAGCGATTTTCGGCGATCCTGCAATCGGCTCCGCGGAACCGGGACAGCTGCGGGCTCGTCCCGGCCATCGGCGACCTCGCGGCACAAGCCCTTCCAGTTTCCGTGGATGCCCCGGCACAAGCCCGGGCATGATGGGGCGACTACGCCCACACCATGCAGCCGCGCTCGCCCACCGATTCCTTCGACCGCCGCTGCCACCTCGACGCGACGCCGGGGAGCCCTCGCCGACAACCGTCCAACGCCCGCCCCTTCTACACCGCTGAAAATCTGTGTTTATGGGACGAGCACCAGCTAGCCCCACATGTCGCGCGCGGTTTCGACGACGAGGCGCAGCTTGGCGTTTTGTTCCGCGAGCGTCAGGGCATTGCCTTCGACGGTCGAGGAAAAGCCGCATTGCGGGCTGAGGCAGAGCTGATCGAGCGGCACGTATTTCGCCGCCTCGTCGATCCGCCGCTTCAAATCGTCCTTGCTCTCGAGCGCGGGGCGCTTGCTGGTGACGAGGCCCAGCACCACCCGCTTGTCGCCGCGCGGCACAAAGCGCAAGGGCTCGAACCCGCCCGAGCGCTCATCGTCGTATTCGAGGAAGAAGCCGTCGACCGCCAATTCGCCAAACAGCGCCTCGGCGACATGGTCGTAGCCGCCCTCGGCCACCCAGGAGGAGCGGAAATTGCCGCGGCACATGTGAGTGCACACGGTGATACCGGCCGGCTTGTCTCTAAGCGCCTCGTTGATCAGGCGGATGTTGACGAGGTGCTGCTGTTCGCCGTCGCCGCCGATGCTGGCCACATAGGCGCGCTGGGCGGGGTCGTTCAAATACGCAAGGCTGGTGTCGTCGAGCTGCAGATAGGTGCAGCCGAGCTCGGCGAGGCCGGCGATTTCTTGTCTGTAGACCTCGGCGAGATCATGCCAGAACATATCCATATCGGGGTAGGCGGCCCGGTCGATCGCCGCCCGGCCGCCACGGTAATGCAGCATCGACGGCGACGGGATCGTCAGCTTCGGCACCGTTCCTTGCGGCGCGACCGCTTTGAGATAGGCGAAATCTTGGGCAAAAATCGTCTTGTCGAGCGTCAGCTTGCCGCCGATGCGAAACGCTCCCAGCGCGGCCTCGACCGGGCCGGCCTGGTTTCTGAATTGGATGCGCAAGGTCTGGTCGGTCTTCGCGACCCCGCCGATCTGATAGAGGAAATCCATGTGCCATGAGCCGCGGCGAAATTCGCCGTCGGTCACACCCTGGAGCCCGATCTCCCGCTGCAACCGCGCGCAATCCCGAATGGCGGCATCCTCGACGCGGCGCAATTCCTCGGGCGACATCCTTCCCGCCTGCCGCTCCGCCCGCGCCCGCAACAGCTCCGCCGGCCGCAACAAGCTGCCAACGTGATCGGCGCGAAACGGCGGGCCTGACAAATCGCTCATCGAAACCTCCCAACTCTCTTGTTCTCGTCAACGCTGTCGGCGAAAAGTGTCGCCGCAAGGGCTTTCTGCTTGCCGCTTTTCCAACCGGCTCCGCGGCCCGTCGACCGCTGTCGGTGTTCCCGATGCCGGACGGCGCGGGTGCCCGCGGCCTCTTGCCTCAGGCCGTCGCCGCCTCCCCCCGGGCCGCCACGGTCTGACCGGGAAGGGGCAGCTCGGCGGCGCGGGGGAGGGTTCTGACCGCCAGCATCTCACGCTTGCCGCGGACCTCGACCTCGTGCCGCGGGAATGCGGCGAGGTCGAGCCCGGCGCGCGTCACCACCGCCTCCGACACGACCAGCTCACAGCCGTACTCCTTGGTCAGCGCTTCGAGCCGGCTCGCGGTGTTGACGGCGTCGCCGATCGCGGTGATCGACGAGGTTCCGCCATAACCCATTTCGCCGATGATGATCGGCCCGGCGTGAATGCCGATGCCGATGCGCAACGGCTGGTCGATCTCGCCGCTCAACGATGCGTTGAGCTCGCCCATCCGCTCCGATATCAGCCGGGCGGCGGCCAGCGCGCTGCGGCAGCCTCCTTCGGCACCGCTCTCGATGCCGAACAAGGCCATCACGCCATCGCCGAGAAATTTGTCGATGCGCCCGCCGACCGTCTCGACCGAGCGCCCGACCGCGGCAAAATAGCGGTTCAGGATAAACACCACGTCATACGGCAGCAGCCCTTCGGCGAGCGAGGTAAAGCCGCGGATGTCGACGAACATGATTGCAATCTCGCGCTCGTTGCCTTGGGCGAAATCGACGCGGCGGCGGCCGTCTCTGGCGAAGGCGAGGGGCGGCAACAGCGGCGTCACCTCGACGGCGCTCTTCGGCCGCAGCTGGCAGGCGAGCCGCACGTTCGGCGTAGCGCCGATGCGGCGCAGGATGCGGCGTTCCATCTCGGCTGGCGGATCGAGCCGGCCGATTTCGCCGCGCACCCTGACACGGCAGGTCGAGCAGCGGCCGCGGCCGCCGCAGACATGGGCGTGCGGGATGCCGGCGATCCGGCTTGCTTCGAGCACGCTGGTGCCGGGCGTCACCTCGACAAAACGGCCGTCGGGATAGCTGATGCGGACGAGACCATGACGGCGCCGCCAGAGGGAACGGCCAAGCCGCGCCAGCAATACCGCCGCGACCAAGCCGCCAAACGACCAGCTGAGGATTTGCGCAATTTCGTCGAGGGAGTGCTGCGCCGCGGGCGACGGCAGCCGCATATGGGCGAACGCCTCGCGAGTCCAGGCCGGATCGGCGGCGAGTGTGGCGACCTGGCGCCCGGCCTCGATCACGCCGAGCAAGGCGAGCACCGGCACCAGCACCGCCGCGACGAGGGCCATCGGGTGCAGCCGCGCGTACCATGGGCGGGTCTTCAGCCAGAAGTGCAGGCCGAACATCGCGTGCGACCAAGCGATCACCAAAATCGCCATCTGCTGCACGCCGGCCCACGGCGAATGGACAAAATAGATCCATAGAAAATAGAGATAATAAAGATCGTAGGTTCCGAAGAAATCGTCGGAAATGCGGGTGCCCGCGACGTGATGCGCCAGCAATATCGGAATGGCGAAACCGAGCGCGACCTGCGTCAATTCGCCGGCCCGCAGGCGCAGCGTGCGCCGCTCCCATAACGCCCACAACGCCAGCGCGAAATGGACGAGGAAGGCGCCATAAAGGAGGGCCTTCAGCGGTTGCTTCGACCAGAACCAGAAGACCCAGGCCAGAACCTCGTCCATGACCTTTAGCGACACCAG
>DATKHX010000226.1:0-3030 GCA_035510075.1 Allostellaceae bacterium | reverse complement strand
CGTCAGGAAATACTCGCCGTCGAGCATGTCGAGCTCGTGACCCGCCGGAAATGCATCGGCGAGGTATTGATCGGGGCGCAGCGGGGCTCCGTCCTTGGCGTTCAGAAAGCCGTATTTGCCCGACGGTATCGATACGACCTTTCTGTTTTCGACCTGATAGATGACGTTGACCAAAAACCAGGGGTGCCAGCCGGGAGTAAGAATATCAGCTTGCGGCCCTTTTTCACCGTGGATCGCGATAATGTGCTCGCCCGGCAACGAGGTGGTTCCGTAAATCTTGTTGAGCACCGCGATCTCGTCGGATTCGACATGCACATACGAGGTCGCGGCGAGACAGGTCAGCGCGATCGCCACAAACAGGATGCGCAAGGATAAGGCGAGAGTGCGGAAATCGGGGCGCGTGCGGGTGACGAACAGGCCGAGAATGCTCGGAGCCACCGCCGCCAGGACGAAATACAAGATCGCCACGACAACCCAGAACATCGGAACCTCCTGACCAAGCAGGGCGAGGCGCTGCCGTCGCCTCCGCAAACGAGATCCGACCCGGGCGAGAGGATCGGTGCCAACCAAGCGGGCCGGCGATCGTCGTTTCGCCGGCGATGATAATACTCTGCGATGCCCCGGCGGCGCGAGCGGTCGGGTGAAGAGACGCCGGCCGCTTGCCGTCGACGCGGCAGGTGGGAAAATGCTCTTCGGCTGAGGCCAGTCATGGCGGCCCGATGGTCAGGTTGGCGCAAGCCTCTCGCGCTATCATCGGGTAAGCCCACAGCTTTCGTGGCCATCGTCCGATCGATCGAAACCTCAAAGCCGCATGGAAGATCTGGTCCAGCCGACGCTCGCCTTCATTTCCGCCCATGCGGGCTGGGCGTTCGCCGCGATGTTCGTCACCGGTTTCGGCGAGTCGTTCGTGTTCCTCAGCCTGCTGTTTCCTGGGACCTCGTTGCTGGTCGCCGCCGGGGCGCTGATGGCGACCGGCACGCTGGCTTATTTCCCGGTGCTGGCCGGGGCGGTGCTCGGCGCCACTCTTGGCGACACGGTGTCGTACTGGATCGGCCGCCGGTTCGGCGGGACGCTCGCCAAGATCTGGCCGTTTACGCGCCATCCCGAGATGCTGCCGCGCGGCATTCGCTTTTTCGCCAGATATGGCGGTCTGAGCGTGTTCATCGGCCGTTTTTTCGGCCCGGTGCGTGCGGTGATCCCACTCGCCGCCGGCATCATGCAGATGCCGTCCAGCCGCTTCTGGATCGCCAACGTCGCCTCCGCCGCGGTTTGGGCGCCGTTGCTGATCTTCGTCGGTGACGGCATCGGCAAATTGGGCGAACGGCTGATCGGGACGGAAAATCTCGTGGCGCTCGTTCTCGCCGGCGCGATCCTGTTCGGGATCGGCGGCCTCGTCTGGGCATTGACGCGCTCCAGCCGCTCGCGGAGGTGACGAACCTCGCCCCGGGCGGGTGGCACTCCTCGGCTCCGCAGAATGGGACCGCGCGTTTGGGCATGCGGGCTGTCGACCAGGTTCGCTTAGGAGATCATGCGCTACAGAACCAGAGTCAAAAGGTGCCGGCCAAGCACCAGGCTTGCCGCGAGCGCGATGATCATCAGCATGATAAAGTTGCGCTTACCCGGTCGGTAGGGGCGACGGTCGAGGACAACCGCAACGACGAGCACCAGCAGGCACAAGCCAAGGGCGAGACTCGTCTCGGTCAGGCCCACTCCGCACTCAGTGGCGAAGATTTCGGAGGGTTGGGTGGCAATCGATTGCTTGAGCTAACATCGACGTATTTTGATCGCGTGTGACCTAGGCTCGCAACTTTGCCGCTGCTTCCGGCCACCGCTTGGATTCCGGGGTGGTCACCAAATGAGGACATGTGCTCATTTCAACCCAATGTAACCCGCTAGCGGCTCTGCCGAAGAGCGGGTCTTGGAAGCCGCGCGCGCTTTCGGCATGGCGCCCTCGGGCGGGCTCGACTATCGTCGTGAAAAGCCGAACGCGCTGGGGAGAAAGGCGGGGATATGACGGCTAAGATGATCCTCACCGGCGACGTGAATTTGATCAACGTCGACGATCCCTTGGTTCCGTTTTCGCTGGTGCGGGACGAATTCCGCGCGGCCGATATCGTGTTCGCGAACCTCGAATGCTGCCTCTGCCCGCCATCCCCGAGCCATTCGCTCGACAATGAAGGGTTTTTCGCCGACCCGGTGTTAGCGGGCGAGGCGCTGAAATCGGCCGGCATCCAAGCCGTCGGCATCGCCAACAACGTCAATTACGGCGAGGCCGCGATCACCGCCTCGATCGCCCGGCTCGACGAAATCGGCATTCCCCATGCCGGGGCCGGCGGCAACCGTGCGCTGGCCCGCGCGCCGGTCATCCTCGATCGCGCCGGCCTGCGCTTTGGCTTTGTGCAGCGCAGCTCGGTCTATTGGCCGACCAATCACGAGGCCGGCGAGAATTCGGCCGGCATCGCCGTGGTCCGCGGCCACACCGCCTATCAGATCCCGATGCATGGCGGGCGCCCGCCCGCCAACCGGCCGGGCCTGCCGCCGCAGATCGTCACCTGGGCGGACCGCCGATATCTGCAATGGTTTGCCGATGACATCGCGGCATTGCGGGCGCAGGCGGACATCGTCGTCGCCTCGTGCCATTGGGGTGTAGGCCGCGAGGTCCTGCAATACATGACCGAGATCGGCCATGCCGCGGTCGATGCCGGCGCCGACATCGTCATCGGGCACGGGCCGCACTACTCGCTGCCGATCGAAATCTATCGTGGCAGACCGATCTTTTACGGGCTCGGCAGCTTTTCGTTTCACACCGGGCATGGCGGGCATCGACACGGCGACTGGCTCGGGATGATGGTCCGCGCCACCTGCGACCGCACCCTGATCGATCGCGTGACCTTTCAATTCGTCCGCCATGACGAGCAGAACCGCACGGTATTGCGCGCGCTTGCCGATGAGGCGGCGGCGTTCGAGCAGATTGCGCAAGAAAGTGTTGCGCTCGGCGCCGAACTGGTGCCCGAAGGGGGCGAGGCGGTT
>DATKHX010000225.1:0-5430 GCA_035510075.1 Allostellaceae bacterium | reverse complement strand
CCGCGATCTTTATCGACTTCCTGCGCCGCCAGCAGCACCGGACCTGACCCAACGGCGCAGGGCTTCGGCCGGAATCGCCCGGCGCGCCCCGATCGCTGTTCCCAATCCGGCCGTGACCAAAAGCAGGGCCGTCGGCAGCGGATTCGTCGCCGGCTGGGCGGCGCGGACCCGGCGTGACGGCGCGATCGCGGCGGCAATCTGGCTGGCCCTAGCGGCGGCCGCCAGCGGGCAAACCGACACCGACGCCGCTTACGACGGTGCGGCCGCGACCGAGGCGCTCTGCCGGCAATACGCCGCCGCGCAGACGGGGATGCCCGCCGATCTGATGTTCAGCCAATGCATGGCGGAGCGCCACTGCCGCCCGTTCCCCCGCGCGCCGGGCTACCGCTGCGAACTGCCCGGGCCGATGTCGTGGCACGGCGGCGGCTACTGAGACCGCGCATCCATCGAGATCAACTCCCGCGTGCACCCACCCCTCCGCCAAATTGAGACGAATTCCCGTCTAATCGGGAATTTTTCCGGTATTCGGGCGCAAATGGGACCATGGGTCAAATCATCGCTGCCACGCGACGTTCAGCTCGGGTCTTTGCTGCCCGCTTCGCTGGCGTGGCTGTTTCTCGCCAGCGTCAAACTACTCATGCGGCGACTCGGCAGAACACTACAACCCCAAATCGTAATATGAGTCGTACTCTTAAGATTGTGCCGGTCAAGCATATGTTGGCCGCGGACAATCGCGGCGCCCGTCGTCGCGATTGCTATGCGATCCCCCGCGCGGCCCAAGCGGTCGCCGCCATCGAGCGCGGGCCGTCTTGCGCGCCGGTGAGGTAAGCCCGTCGCACGGCGGCGGCGAGGGCGTCGAGGCGGCCCGGCGGCAGGCTTTTGACATAGTCGCCTACCGGGCCCTGCGCCCCCTCGATCGGCTCCCAGTAATCGGCAAAGTCACGATATTCCATGCGGATCGTCAGCGAGCAGCCTTCGGTCCGACCGAACCCGGCGGCGGCGAAAGCGGCGGCAAGCTCGCCGGGGCCGGTCAACGGGCTCGAATAATGCCGCGCGCGGGCGCGGTCCGCCGCCGGATCGAGGGCCGCAGCGGTGTCCCAAAAAATCCGCTGGCAGACGAGGCCGCCCGGAAAATCCCACACCGCGGCGGCAACCACGCCGCCGGCGCGAGTGACCCGCCGCATGGCGGCGAGCGCGCGAGGCGGATCGGACATGAAATTGAGCGCCAGCAATGTATATGCACGCTCGAAGCTTTGCTCAGGCAAATCGAGCGCGATCGCGTCGCCGGTCACAAAGCTCAACCGCGGGTCATCGGACCGGCGGCTGGCAAAATCGACATACGGAGCGGCGATGTCGATGCCGACAATTGCCGCCGGCTCCGCCCGGGCGGCGAGCGCCAGCGCCAGGCTGCCGGTGCCGCAGCCGACATCGAGCACCCGTTCGCCGTCGCCGATCCCGGCCCAGGCGATCAGCTCGCGCGCCAACAACGGGCTCCAGCGCCCCATCAGCCGCTCGTAAGCCTCGGCGTTGGTCGCGGTGTAGCGCGACGGCATCGCAAACCTCCGTCCAGCCGGTTTCAGCTATTGTGCCATTCACCGGAACCACTGCCGGAGCTCGATGTGGTAGCCGTTGGGGTCGCAGATCTCGGCGCGCGCGTAGGTGTCCCGGACTCTCGGGCCCCAGACGATGTCGACCCCCTTCCCCTTCAGATAGTCGGCTGCTTGCTGCATGTCGTCGATCTCGAGCGCAATCATGCGGTAGCCGAGATGCTCTCTCTCCGGCGCGGGATCGACGTCCGCGCCGTCGTACGAGATCAGCTCGACGACCGTGCCGCCGAGATCGAGATAGACGAGATCCACCGGCACGCCAAGACCCGAGCGCTCGATCCGGTCGCGCGATTTTACCGCGAACCCCAGCACGTCGACGTAGAAGCTTTCCGTCCGCTCCGGCTGATCAGTGACGATTTCGACATGGTCGATGCGTTTAAACATTTGCGCCTTCGCTCTATTCCGCCGCCTGGGCGCGGGTGACCTGCACCGAATTGGGGCCGTAGCGGTCGCGGTAGGGCTGGGTGTCGATTTCCTCGAGTTCGAGCTCGCGGTTGAGGACGCGCTGTTTCCAAGCTTGGTGCTCGGGCTCGTGGGCGTGGAATTCGGGCATCACCTCGCGGGCGAAGAGCTCGAGGCTCTCGCAGATGTGCTCGTGCGTGTTCTTACCGGCCTGGTTCAGGAAAATGACCTGATCGATATGCGAGGTCTCGAACCGCCGCAATTTGCGCCGGATCGTCTCAGGCGAGCCGATCAGCCCGCCCGACAACGCGCGCTGCAAACCCTCGGGATTGGCGCGCTTCCACTTTTCGTATTCGTCCCAGAGATTGACCTCGCCCGGCTTTGGCCGTTCGCGGGTCGGGCTCAACCCGTAAAAGCGCAGCGCGAACTGGAAAAACGGGATGCCGTCGGCACGGCGGCGCGCCTCCTCGTCGGTCTGGGCGCACATGAAATAGCTGGTCAACGCCAAATTCGGGTTGGTCACGTAGTCGGCGAGCTTTTCCTGGCGCTTCGTAAAGGCGTTGTAATAGGCGTGGACCCAGGCATGTGCCGCCTCGGCGCTCAGAAACTGAAAGGCGAGCGCGCCGAGCCCGCGGCGGCCGGCCATCTCGATCGTCTCCAGCTGCGAGCAGGCGCACCACAAGGGCGGGTGCGGCTTTTGCAATGGCTTGGGCACGACGTTGCGCAGCGGGAAATCGAAATAGGGGCCGTGATATTCGCAGCCGCCGTCCTTGAACATCGGGACGATCGCGCGCACCGCGTCCTCCCACACAGCGCGCTTTTCCTCAAAGGCGCGGCCAAACGGTTCGAGCTCGGTGCTGCTCGCACTCTCGCCCATGCCGAACTCGACGCGGCCGCGGCTCACGAGATCGAGTGCGGCGATGCGCTCGGCGACCCGCGCCGGCGGGCTTGTCGTCAATTGCATGATGCCGTGGGCGAGCCGGATGTTTTTGGTGCGCTGGCTCGCGGCACCGAGAAACACCTCGGGGGCGGGCGAGTGCGAATACTCCTCGAGAAAGTGGTGCTCGACCTCCCAGGCGAAATCGTAGCCGAGCCGGTCGGCCAATTCGACCTGGTCAAGCGCGTTCTGGTAGAGGCGGAACTCGCCCCCCGGTTCCCACGGCCGCGGCAATTGCAGCTCATAAAAAATGCCGAACTTCATCTACTCCTCCTCCGCGCCGGGGACGCCGCGCCGGATCAACTTCCGGATCAACTTCATTGTCTATGATGAGGCCTATTGCCGGCCGCGGGTAGAGGCGTTGTGCAGACGGCCCCCGCTCGAGCTGTTTCAAATGCGATGAGCTCACGCGCCCAATAATGCGCCCTCGCGCACGCCTCGATCCCAACCAGGCAAGGCGCCCGTTTGGCAGAATACGCCAACAGCTGCGCCCACCGCAGCGAACGGCGCACCACTGCCGTCCCCTCGGCATCGACCCCGTGTACTTGAAAGACCGTCTTGGCCGAAAAGGGTGGGCGCCCGGCTCAGCGCGAGATCGCCTCCAACCGCAGCCGGGTGGTGCGCGGCCCCATCGAGGCGATGACCACGATAACCGCGACCATGGCGCTGGCGATGAACAGGAAAACACCGATCGTCCCGTAGTTCCTCAAGAAAAAGGCGACGAAAAAGCCGACGAAGATCGTGCTGAACCGGCTCCACGAATAGGTGAAGCCGACCGCCCGCGCGCGGATTCGGGTCGGGTACAGCTCCGACTGATAAGCATGCAGCGAATAGGCGAAGATCGTGTTCGAAAAGGCGATCAGCAACCCGAAGACGACAATCCCGACGGGGCCCTTCTGCTGCGAGAAACAGAGGCCGAACACAGCGATCGCGAGCGCCGCCCCGCAGATCTGCCATTTGCGCTCGAAGCGGTCGGCGAACTGGGTGGCGACGAGTGCGGCTCCCGGTGAAGCGAGCGCGATAACGAATGTGTAGGCGAGCGACTTGGTGATATTGATGCCTTGCGACAAAAGCAAGGTCGGTACCCAGCTGGTAAACCCGTAATAGCCGATCGTCTGCAGCAGCTGGAAGATCACCAGCATCACCGTGCGCTTCAGGTAGGGCGGCCGGAATATCTCCGCGTAGGATCCCGCGGCCTCCTCGACCTCGCCCACGAGGGTCTGCGGCGCCGGCAACACCCGCCCCGTTTCCGCTTCGATCCGGGTCTCGATCATCCGCGCGACCTGATCGGCTTCGGCGTGGCGGCCGTGCTGGGCGAGCCAGCGCGGCGATTCGGGTAGGCCCAGCCGAAGCCACCAGGCGATGACCGCGCCGCCGGCGCCAATCAGCGCTACCCAGCGCCAGCCTTCGATCCCGAGCGGAACCCGCGGCACCAGCAGGAAGGCGAAAAACGCCGCGAGCGGATAGGCGCACAGGCTGACCGTCGCGACCGTCGCGAAAGCCGCCCCGCGGCGCTCCCGCGGGACGATCTCGGACAGATACGTGTCGATCGTGACAAACTCGACGCCAATGCCGATCCCGGCGATGAAGCGCCAGACGACAAGTCCGACATCGGTCGACTGCATCGACATCACCAACGTCGCGAGCGAGTACCAGACCAGCGCGAACGTGAAGATTGTCCGCCGCCCGAAATAATCGGAGAGCGGGCTCAACAGCAGAGTGCCGATGAACATGCCCGCGAAGGTGGCGGCGATCAGGCTGGCGAAGCCGTGGACGTCAAAGAACCCCTTGGTCGTCGCGACCATGATGCCGGCCTTGAACAGGCCGGGCGCGATATAGGTGGTCAAGCCATTGTCGTAGACCTCGAAAAACGCGCCGAGCGCCAGCAATATGATAAACCGCAGCATGAAGCCGGTCTGCGGCAGGCGGTCCATCCGCGCGGCGATCGTGATCGGCGGCCGGCCGGCGCCGGGCAAGGCAACATCGTCGACCAAGGGGCTTCCTCCTGATTTTTCCGTATTGTTTCGCGAGACCGGCGGCAGCGCAACCCGCGACGGCGCGCCGAGCCGTCTTGGTCGGCGGCTATCCGGCGAGCTGGCGCAGTTCCGGCATCGCGCGGTCGAGCCCGCGCGCGAAGCGGTCGACCGACTGGTCGATGTCGCCCTCGGCAATGCATAGCGGCGGTGAGAACGAGCACGTGTCGGTGAACCCCAGCGCGCGGACGAGCACGCCTTCGTCGAAGGCGTTGCGCGCGACGATGCGGTGCGGCTGGCTCTGCGGGTCGAAAAAGCGCCGCGCCGTCTTGTCGGCCACGAACTCGACCCCGACCATCAGCCCCTCGCCGCGGATGTCGCCGATATAGGGGTTGCCGCCGATCCTCGCGCGCAGCTGTTGGCGCAGATAGGCGCCCATCCGAGCTGAATTCTCGACCAGGCCCTCGCGCTCGATGATGTCGATATTGGCCATCGCCACGGCACCCCCGAC
>DATKHX010000224.1:0-8136 GCA_035510075.1 Allostellaceae bacterium | reverse complement strand
TGGAACGGACGCCGCGTCAGCCAGGAAGCCGCTTCGGGGATTCTGATTGCCGCGCTTGGCGCGCTCGAAACGCATTACCGCGGCGGTGGCGAAAGGTTGCGAAAATCAGATTTTGCGATTGACAAATCCGGATCAATCTGATATAAGACGTCGAAATTGGCAAAAGGCGGGCGCCGCCGCGGATGGCGGCGGTAGCCTGGGCGCCCCTCCCTGAACCGCACCCGCCGAAAACCCGCCTGAGCATCGGACAAGGGCCTGACAGCGGCGGTTTCTCGAAAAAGTGGGTCCGAGGAGATCGCAGATAGGTGCGTGCTCGGCTGCGATTCGCAAAGATAGACAGCATAGGCTGGGTCCTTAGCCGCCGATTCGCCAACATCGCCGGTGTAGATTGGACGCCAAACGAACGCGGCGCCGGCGCGGCAGTTTCGGACACTAGCGGCGAGCGCCGGGAGCGCGGGAGCGATTGCGTGACGTTTTATGGGAGAGTAACGGAGGTCAGCGCCGGCGCGCCACATTCTGTCGTGTTCGTACGCTCGCCGCGGAGCCAGGAGGAGAGGGCGTCGGCTGATCTCGCGGAGCGAGCGTGAGGTGCTTGCATGCAAGTTGGCTCGCCTCGTTGCCAGAGGCGATGCGGAACAGCCTCATTGACACGCTGACCCCGGACGAAGCTCTTGCCCTGCTGTACGATTGGGAGCTTTGGGCGCGACCCAATCAGCTTCCGCCGGCGGGGGGGTGGCGGGTCTGGGTGCTGCTCGCCGGTCGCGGCTTTGGCAAGACGCGAACCGGGGCCGAGATGATCCGTGCTCGGGTTTCGGCCCGAAACTCGCGCCGCCTGGCGCTCGTGGCACCGACCGCCGCGGACGCACGCAATGTCATGGTCGAGGGGGAAAGCGGCATCCTGGCAATATCGCCGCGATGGGATCGGCCGCGTTATGAGCCCTCGAAACGCCGGCTGACCTGGCCCAACGGAGCGATCGCGACCTTCTACAGCGCGGAGGAGCCGGAGCGGCTGCGCGGACCCCAGCATGACGCCGCCTGGTGCGACGAGCTTACCAGCTGGCGCTATCCAGAAGCCTGGGACATGCTGATGTTTGGATTACGCCTGGGTGAAGATCCGCGCGTTGTCGTCACCACGACACCACGGCCGACAAAGCTGCTGCGCACGCTGGTCGAGGACCCGGCGGTGGCGGTGACGCGGGGCACCACCTATGAGAACCGGCCTAACCTGGCGCCGGGCTTCCTCGACCGCATCGTCCGCAAATATGAAGGAACCCGGCTCGGCCGGCAGGAGATAGAAGCTGAAATCCTCGACGACATTCCGGGCGGCCTATGGAGCCGGGGCATTATCGAGGCTGCACGCGTGCGTACCACCCCCTCCTTGGCGAGAATCGTCGTTGCGATCGATCCGGCGGCGACTTCGGGCCTAGCGGCGGACGAGACCGGCATCATCGTCGGCGGCAAGGACGCCGAGGGGCACGGCTGGGTTTTGGCGGACCTCTCTGGCCACTACCGGCCAATGGAATGGGCCAAAACGGCGGTGGCAGCGTATTACGCGCATCACGCCGACCGGGTCGTGGCCGAGGTTAACAACGGCGGCGAGATGGTTGAATCGACCCTGCGGGTGATCGATCCGAACCTATCCTTTACGGCCGTCCGGGCGTCGCGCGGCAAGATCCCGCGGGCCGAACCTGTCGCGGCATTATATGAGCAGGGAAGAGTGCATCATTTAGGCGTCTTTCCTCAGCTCGAGGACCAAATGTGCAGCCTGATTCGCGGGGGATACGACGCCGGAGAAAGCCGGCGGGCGGGATTCTCTCCCGATCGGGTTGACGCATTGGTCTGGGCAATGACCGACCTGTTGCTGGCGCCGATCTCGGGCGAAGGGATTTACGAGGCCTATAGGCAACTCAGCAGCCAGCTCTCGGAACCGAGTCGCTCAAAACAGTGAACCTGTTACAGATTAGAGGAGGCCATAGGTGAGCCTGCTGGTCAAGGACGCAAACACGACAACCCAGTCACTATCCACTGGCCTCGACAGCTCCGGCAACCTCGTGCCGGTACATGCGCCCGCAGCAATCGTGGCCGGTATTGCGACGCCCGTCGGCACAGGGTCGCCCTTACCGGTGATCAACACGGCCGGTTCACTGGCGAGCGACGGCAGTGGCACGGTTTCCGCTGGCGGCACCGCTCAGACCTTATTCGGTGGCATCGTACCGATCAACGGATGGCTCGTCGCCAACAATTCCTCAGCTAGCCTCTACGTTTCCGATGTCGGCACCGCAACATCCGGGGGTGCCTCAATTCCAGTTGCGCCGGGCAGTGTGTTCGCGACGCCCTCGGGGTACAAACCCGCAGGCGCGGTCAGCCTCTATGGTTCTGCCACCGGTCAAGCTTACGCCGCGCGTCGTTGGTAACAGCATAAAAAACCAAGAACAACATTCGATAATCGAACACTGCCTGGTGTCGAGGAAATAATGGATTCCAATCCTCCGGTTGCATTTACCGTGACGCTCCAGCCGTTGATTGAAATGCAGGTCCGCGCGGCAATGCTGATCGTAGTGGGCAGGAGCGGGACGCAGTGAAATCTTTCAGCAGGACTGCAGCGGTCGGAATTGCTGTCGGTGTGGCCTATCTGGTTCCGACGAAGCCAACGGTTGCTCAATCTCCGGGAAATTTCTCGACTTTGTCGACAACGGGGACGGCAACGCTCGGCGGCGACGCCTTGATGTGCTCGGGGCGCCCGTGGATAGATGTGCGCTGTAACGGCGCAGTAGGTGACGATACCCACGACGACACCAGCGCAATCCAGACCACAATCAACAATGCGATCACGAATAATTGGCCCCTACATATTCCGGTCGGCACCTACAAGGTCACCACTGGCCTTATCGTCGATTACGCCAGCCAAGCCGGCCACGGGTTTCGCCTGATCTCAAACGGGGCGATTATCGACGGCCGGGCGATCTCGGCTGGGCCGGTGGTGCAAGTTCAATGCAGCGGCGGCAGCCCAAGCAGCCCCACTGGCTGTTTTTATTTTAAGGAAGAAGGCTCGTTATTTGTAAATGCCGATACTCCAGGTTATGCCTTTATTGTCGGCCGGGCCGATTTCTCGGATGCGCACAATTCGATAAAAATCGACCATTTGATTGTTAATAATTCAAATGCCAGCTCGACCGCCGGCGCGTGCCAATTCAATTACTTGCTCGACAGCGATATCTATGCCGTCTGTGACGGCGCCGGCGGCGGCGCCGGAATGGCCTTTGAGCAGGCGCAGTTTTCGCGGGTCTCTGGTGCGGCTACCGCATCCGGGACCGGCGGCCGAGGTGTTGTCCTGGAGAACGGCTACAACTTTTCGAATACGTTCTCCGGGCTTGACCTCGAAGTCTCGCCGACATGCCTGTCGATCACCTTCAATCACAATGGCCTCAACACCTTCGTCTCGCCATACTTTGACTGTGTCACGGCAGTAAGTGCGACGTCCAGCATCGGCAATACACTCATCAACCCGAATTACGGCGGCAATGTCGTCAATTATGGGCCGAATTCGGTCGGAATATCGGTGCAGGGAACGGGTTCACGGCCCGAGTGGATCTTTCCAGCCGCCGCAACTTACACAGCAGCACCGATCGACGATGGAATAGCCGTCTCCAGCTACAACGCGCCCGGCACTTCGATGTCGGTCACGCTGCCAGCTGTCGCCAGCGTGAATCCGGGCTGGTCGATGGCGGTTGCGACGGACAACGGCAAAGGTATGATGATCACTACGCCGACCGGAAGTATTGTATTGGGCGGGAGGTTCGTCACATCGGTGACATTGGGTGCTGGCAATTACGAATATTTACGTGTGCAATCAGATGGCAACAATTGGCGGGTCGTGTCGTCAACACGCAACACACGCTTGAACATGGGTTTTGAGCCGCCGCCGTGGCCTAGCAATTGGCTCTATCCGACGACTTCCGGTTATGCCGCGACGCTCGGCGACAATGGCAACATTCTGTCGAGCTACAACACGCCCTCGGGGCTGACAGTGACCCTGCCGACGACAACTAATTTGCCGACCGGATGGAGCATAGGCTTTGCCACGGACAATGGCAAGGCGCTGTCGGTCCAAGTCAGCGCGACCTCAGGTGGACACATCGTCTGGCCGGGAGGCGGAGCTTCTGCTACCGGTATGTCGCTGGCGAACACAAGCCAGGGCGCATATGAGTTTGCCGTGCTGCAGTATGACGGCAGCGGCAGCTTCCGGGTGACCGAGGCCACACCGGCGACGGCCCAAGCCAATGGTACTATCGGCACCGCAGGTATCAGTCACTGGAGTTTTCCCGCTGCTAGCAACTACGTCGCCACGGTTACCGATAACGGCAACGTCGTCTCTAGCTACAACAGCCCGGCCTCCTACATGGCGGTGACGCTGCCGTCGACCACCGCTGTTCCAATGGGCTGGACGCTTGCACTGGCGACCGACAACGGCAAGGCAATGTCGGTCCAGGTCAACGGTACGTCGGGCGGGCACATTCTTTATCCGGGGAGCGGCGCTGCGGTAACCAACCTGTCGCTTGCGCCGGGTAATTACGAGCTTCTGGTAATGCGTTTTGACGGCGGCAATTTTCGTATCACCGAAGCGACACCGGCCACCGCTGGCCTCATCGGAATGTCGGGTTCGACGCCAGATATCAACCGCTGGAATTTCCCTGCTGCGGGGACTTATGCTGCGGTGCAGAGCGACAACGGCAACGCCTTGTCGAGCTACAACACTTCAGCCGGGCTGACCGTCACATTGCCGTCGACGACGGCGATTGCCCCCGGCTGGACAATGGGGTTCGCGACCGACGCCGGACAGCCGCTGACAGTTCAGGTCAACGACGTTTCTGGCGGCTCGATCCTTGAGCCGGCGCGTGGGGGAAACTCGGCCTCGTCGATTGCTCTCGCCGCTGGACAAAACTACGAGTTCCTCCAGGTCCGCTTCGACGGCAGCAATTTCCGTGTTGTTAATGCGACGCCGCAGACGATTAATGCGCTTGGCGGGTTGATCACGCCGGGCACACCGATCTCGGGTGGGGCGGCTTGTAACGTTGGCCAACTCCAAGCGGACATCAATTACTTCTATTTCTGCGCCGCGCCGAATACGTGGAAGCGCGCCGCGTTGTCGTCATTCTGACCATGATGTCGCGAGCGCTGACCGCTGCTCTATCCCTGTTGGCGGCTCTAGATGGCGCGCGGGCATGGGCATACGAGGCGGGAATCACTCCATTGGTGTCGGCTACGATCGAGGCAAGCCATTTGATCGAAGGGGGACCGGGTAGCCTGTATTCGCTTTATGTCACAACGACTGCGGCAGCCGGTTATTTGATGACGTTCAATACCACCAGCGTGCCGCCGGACGGTCCGGTGACCCCGGTCGAATGCGTGGTTGTGCCCGCCAACAGCACGGTTTCGATCAGCTTTGGCGGGCCGCCCGACATCTATTCTCGGGGCATTGTGGCCGTGTTCAGCTCGACCGGCTGCTTTAACAAAACCGCGAGCCCCACGGCATTCTTCAAAGCGCGCGTCCAGTGAGGCTCGCTGCGGTTGCGGCGGCATGTGTCGCGCTCAATGCCGTAACGGGCTTTGCGCAATCGGTGTCGTATGGGCCATCCAACGGCGGAAACGTTAGTCAGTCCGGCACGGTCACAGCTGGCGACGTCGCTATTTGGGTGGGCTCCGGCACCATTCAGGACGGGGGCGGCCCCGGAGGGACCGTTTCCAGCGTCGGGCTGACCATGCCGTCATGGCTCGCGGTATCAGGCTCGCCGGTCACGAATTCGGGAACCTTGGCCGTTACCGGAGCCGTCCAAGGGGGAGGCCTTTTCCTCGCTTCACCCAGCGGTTCGCCGGGTGTGATGATCCCGCGCGCGATCGGCGGCGCCGACCTACCAGCACCGACATCCTCAACTCTTGGAGGAGTCGAGAGCTCAGGTGCTGTCGCTCACAATTGGCTCGACAGCATCTCGACTGCGGGGATTCCACACGCCTCTCAGCCGACGTGCTCAGATTTGTCAGGAGCGGCGGCATCCTGCTCGATCGATGCTACGAACGCCTCCAACATCGCCTCAGGCACGTTGCCGGCCGCGCGCCTTCCTGCGACGATCCCGGGCGACACGGCGTTTTCCGGCAACAACCTGTATTCTGGCACCTCAACCTGGAAGGGATCATTATTTGTCCCGATCCGGGTGGTGACGGCGGCGGGTCCGGTCACCGTGTCATCGGCGACCGACTATATGGTCGTCATCGCCAAGGCAACGCCAGCGGCGACCGCAATCAACTACACATGTACACCGGGATTTACTTTTCTCGTCAAAGATGGCGCCGGCAACGACATGACAAATCCAATTACGTTGACGCCTTCGTCCGGGACAATCGATGGCGCTACGACATTTGTCATGAATGCGAGCAGCGTCGGGGCGCCTCCCTATGAAGCACGTGCGGTTTCTTGCGATGCAAATTCAAATTCCTGGGTGAATTGATGGTACGGCAGCCGATCATCGCACTCTTTCTGCTTGCAGCATCCCATCCGGTCAATGCCGCGACGCCGTTTCTGTGGCAGCAAGGCGCCTCAAACACCGGCTTGTCTGCCCCAGCCCTGACGTTGTTGACGACGGAATTGAATTCCCTCTCATCGGGGTCTGTCGCGGTCAGCAGCGCGGGCGGTACGAGCGGGGTATTTACCAATGCGAACACTGGCCAGGTGATCTGGTCGCCGATGGTGCTGACCTTGGGCTCGACTGTGGGGGCGTTTCAAACCGGGGGCAACTTGTCGTGCTGGTTCTTGCAATCGCTCGACGGTACCACCTTCGAAAACAACAGTGCAGCTCCTCCGCGCGCTCCGGACGCAGTGTTTCCCGTGCCGGCGACGGCGCTGTCTTCGACTGCAGCGTTCCTATCGCAAGGGCTCGTGCGCGTGCCGGCGCTCAAATTCAAAATCCTTTGTCAAAACAACAGCGGGCAGCCACTCAACGCGAGCGGAAATACTGTTGTGCTCGCCCCGACAGCAATACAATATTGACTGCGACCAGCAGGCGGCAATTTTTGACCCGTCTCGCGGCCGGAGGGACGACGATGGCGTTGTCGCCAACCACCTCAGCGTCTCAGCTTCCTCTGCGTCCGTATCGCGGCCTTTATCGCCCGACGGGTTACCCTCGCCTCGCCGACGACCCGGTGACCGAGCTTTTAGCCGACGCCTGGCATTTCGACGGTTCGGCCTACAATCCGAACCAGGGCCCGGGGGGAGCCCCGTTATCGGGCATGTCGGTGCGAGGCTATCCATACCGCACGCAATTCGCAGCCTTCAGCCCGACCGTTACGACAGCGGGCCAGGGTTGCGCGTTCAATGGCAGCACACAGTATATTTGGACGTCGGTTGGAGCCGGAAGAGGCCCGTGGTCGGCTAATCCAGCACAGCAGACGCTGCTCGTCGTCGCCCAAGTTAACACCGTGCAGAGCACCGCACAGACGCTCATGGGCATCGAAGGGCACGCCGTTCCGTACCGCGTGTCCATGCAGATCGCTGCGAGCGGCACCAATTTCTTTCTCAACTGGGTGACGTCGTCGACGACGACCGGGTCTTTCGCTCAATCCGTAACTCTGCGGCTACCTTTCGCAGCTGCGATGACGCTAGACTACAGCGCCGGCTCAGCGAGCTTATTCTTCGGCCAAGTCAAGAACACCATCTCGGGTTCCACAAAAAATGTCAACCAATGGGATGAGGCGAATTTCGGTAACTCAGTTGTCGGTGGCGTAAATGAAGGAAATTACCTGAATGGTGTTATGTTGTTCGCTGCCGCGTGGAACGTGGTGCTCCCAGACGCAGTCGTTTTCAGATTGCTTCAAGATCCTTTTGGGATTCTCGTGTTTCCGGATGACGACGTGATGGCAGAGATCGGCGGCGGCGCGAGGATGACAACATCATTGTTGCGCGGCGCGCATGGCTTTCCGAGATAGCAAGATGATCGCGCCAAGTGGAAAGCGCACCTCGCTCGCCTCCTACAGCTGGGGCGGGCTGGGTTCGCAAAACGACATTACCCAATACCGCGAGGTGTTCCAGCCCGACCAAGGGATTTTTTCGCCCGGTTACCCGCTGGTCCCACCCGAACGCGAGCG
>DATKHX010000223.1:0-6138 GCA_035510075.1 Allostellaceae bacterium | reverse complement strand
CGAGCCGACCATCCAGCCGGTCAGCGCCGAGGACGCCGCGGCGACCGGCATCCCGTAGGTGCGATGCAGGATCGTGATCAGCCACGACTGGATGCCGGCGCCCGCCGCGGACGACACCATGAAGAAGGCGAAAAACATCATGACCGACCGGCTCAGCAGCATCCGCACCCCGGATGGGGCGGTCGCGGCATGCTGGCGCGGCTCGCGGCGCTGGTCGACCAGGATGCGGCTCTGCCACAGGATCGTCAGCACGACCGGGACGCCCGCCAACCCGACCAGCAGCAGCGCGCCGCGCCAGCCGAAGATCAGGGTCAAGGCCGCGGTCGCCGGGGGCGCGACGGCAAAGCCGATATTGCCGACAAAGGTATGAAAGGCAAAGGACCGGCCGAGCCGCGAGCGATCGACCGAGCCGCTGAGGATCGAGTAATCGGCTGGATGAATGACCGAATTGCCCACCCCCGACAGCAGCGCCAAGACCACGATCTGCCAGTACGCGGTCGCGAACGACATCGCCGAGACCGATAACGCCATCGTCAGGGTGCCGCCGACCAGAAACGGCCGCGCGCCCCAGCGGTCGACGAAGAAGCCCATCGGGGTCTGCATCAGGGCCGCGGCGGCCGACATCACCGCCATCGCCAGGCCGAGCTCGGCAAACGACACGTCGAAACTTTTCTGCCAGGCAATGAAAACCGGCGGCAGGCATAATTGATAATAGTGCGACAGGAAGTGGCCGGCGCCGAGCAGCGCGTTGACCCGGGTGTCGCGACCGAATGCCGGAAATTTGAGCATTCGCCGAATGTGCAATAAATGGCTGACGCGGTCGAGCCCCGAAATCCTCGTTCGCCCAGCTTGTCGCGCGAAGCTGGTTTGCCAAAATCGCGCTTTTGGGCCGAACTCGTAGCGGCCCACTGCGGTCCGTTTCCGCGAATTCGGTTGTTTTGCAACGAACCAACACAACCCGAGATCCTCATGACCCCGCTCGACACGTGGGTCTTCAGCCCATGGGCTTTGATCGGTGGGCATCCTTTCCTTGCTTAGGCTCGGTCGGGCCGGCGAACGACGATGGCGTCGCGGGCTCGATTCCCCCCGCAATCAGGTTTCACAACCTGTGCCAAGCGGGAAAGCGCGCGGTGTGCCGAGCGGGTAGCGCCGGTTTGCGCTATGATAGGCGAGCGACCGTATCTGCGGGAGGCAGCACATGGCGGCAGCGGCTTTTATCGAGGCGCGGGATTTTTTGCTCGCCCATCGCGAGGATTACGCGACGGCCTATCGCGATTTTCGCTGGCCGGTGTTGGACCGGTTCAACTGGGCACTCGATTATTTCGACCCGATGGCCGCGGGCAACCATCGTCCGGGCCTGTGGATCGTCGACGAGGACGGCGGCGAGACCAAGCTGTCCTTTGCCGAGTTGGCCGAGCGGTCGAGCCGGCTCGCCAACCATTTGAAGGCGCTCGGGGTGCGCCGCGGCGACCGCCTCTTGATGATGCTCGGCAATGTCGCGCCGTTGTGGGAATGCATGCTGGCGGCGATGAAATTGGGCGCCATCGTGATCCCGGCGACGACGTTGCTGAACCATGACGATCTCGTCGACCGATTTGCCCGCGGCCGGGTTCGGCATGTCGTTGCCGGCGCCGAAAATGCCGGCAAATTCGCCGATCTTCCCGGCGACTACACGCGGCTGGCGGTTGGCGGACCGGCGCCCGGCTGGCATCGCTGGGAGACGGGCTACGACGCGCCGGCACGGTTCATACCCGACGGCGAGACGCGTGCGACCGACCCGCTGCTGCTGTATTTCACCTCGGGCACGACGGCCAAGCCCAAGCTCGTCCTGCACAGTCATCAGAGCTATCCGGTCGGGCTGCTGACGGCCATGTACTGGCTCGGCGTGCAGCCGGGCGACATTCATCTCAACATCTCGTCGCCGGGCTGGGCCAAGCACGCCTGGAGCTGCGTTTTCGCGCCGTGGAACGCGGCGGCGACGGTGTTCATGCTGAACCAGCCGCGGTTCGACGCGAAAGGGCTGCTTGACGCGATCGCGCGCTATCGGGTCACGACCTTTTGCGCGCCGCCGACCGTGTGGCGGATGCTGATCCAGCAGGATCTGGCGTCGTGGCGGACGCGCCTGCGGGAAGTCGTCGGGGCGGGCGAGCCGCTCAACCCCGAAATCATCGCGCGGGTCGAAGCGGCCTGGGGTCTGACCATCCGCGATGGCTACGGCCAGACCGAGACGACGTTGCAGGTCGGCAATTTCCCGGGACAACAGGTCAAGCCGGGGTCGATGGGCCGGCCGGCGCCGGGCTATCGGGTGCGGCTGCTCGACGCCGACGGCGCCCACCGGCAGGAGGCCGAATTGTGCCTGGCGCTCGACCCGGCGCCGCTCGGGCTGATGCAAGGCTATCAGGGCGAGGACGGCGCGCTCGAGCCGCTGGCCGGCGCGGTCTATCGCACCGGCGACGTCGCGATGCGGGATGCCGACGGCTATTTCACCTATGTCGGCCGCGCCGACGACGTGTTCAAAGCCTCCGATTACCGGATCAGCCCGTTCGAGCTGGAAAGTGCGCTGATCGAGCATCCGGCGGTGGCCGAAGCGGCGATCGTGCCATCGCCCGATCGGCTGCGCCTGGCGGTCGCCAAGGCTTTTATCGTGCTGGCCGGCGACCACCCGCCGACCCGCGACACGGCGCTGTCGATTTTCCGCCATGTTCGCGCGCATCTGGCACCCTACAAGCGGGTCCGCCGGCTCGAATTCGCCGATCTGCCGAAAACGATTTCCGGCAAGATCCGCCGCGTCGAACTGCGCACCGCCGAAGAGGCCCGCCGCGGCGCCGGCACGCCTCGGCAAGTCATGGAATTCTGGGAGGAGGATTTCCCGGAGCTTCGGTAATGCGCGACTGTCGTCGGCGCTGCGCCGGTGCGGCGCCGAGTTGGCGAGGAGGCGCGCGGCGTCCGGAACGCGCGGCAAAGGCGCCGTGTTGGCGTTGATCGAGCAACTGTTTCGGAAGCATACCGGCCATGTTGGGACGCCACGTTTACCGGGTTCATCCGGACGGCGAAGAATGGATGGTGACAAAAGAAGGCGAGGACCGCTCGCGCGCAAACCTCGCCAGCCGCCAGGCGGCGGTCGAGGAGGCGATCCGGTTGGCGCGGTCGGATCAGCCGGCGAAGGTCAGGATCGACAATGACGACGGCTCGATCGCCGAGGAGCGCCTGTTCGGACACGATCCCAGCGACGACATCCAGCCCTGAGGAGCGGTGCTCAGGATGGCGCGATCGTCGTGCCGCCGTCGACGACGATGGTCTGGCCGGTGATGTAGGCGCCGGCGCGCGAAGCCAGCATCAAGGCGACCCCGGCGATGTCGTCGGGTTCGCCCAGCCGCTTCAGCAACGTCCCCGCCTCGCGGGCGGCGCGCCGTTCGGGGTCTTCATAGAGCACGCGGGCGAACTGGGTGGTGACGACGCTGGGCGCTATGCAGTTGACGCGCACATTGTCGGGGCCCCATTCGGCGGCAAGATTGCGGCACAGCGCATAGTCGGCGGTCTTGGTCACGCCATACATGCCGAGCATTGTCGACGAGCGCAGCGCCGCCGTCGAGGTGATGAAGATGATTGCCCCGTCGCGCCGCTCGCGCATGTCGGGCGCCACCATGCGCGAAAGCCACAAATTGCTCAGGACGTTGTTGATCATCATCCGCTCGAAGACCTCGTCGGTCAGCGTTTCGAGCGAGCCGTAATGCGGGTTGACCGCGGCGTTGCACACCAGGATGTCGACCCGGCCCCAGGCCTCGCGCGTCTTGGCGACGAGGTTTTCGAGCTGCGCCTTGTCCGAGATGCGCGCCGGCAGCGCGATCGCCTCGCCGCCCTTGCCGCGAATCGCCGCGGCAGTCTCCTCGCACGGGGCCACGTTGCGCGCCGAAATCACGACCTTCGCGCCGGCCTCGGCAAAGGCCTCGGCGATCGCCCGGCCGATGCCGCGGCTCGAGCCGGTGACGATCGCGGTTTTGCCGGAAAGGTCGAACAGCTTCATGGTGGCGCCGTCACAGCAGAAAGATCGCCAACAGGACCAGCACGATGACGACCGTGGCGAGGACATACCGCATCAGCCGGGTGAAACCGAGCCACGTCCGATAATGCTCGGCCAAAAATGGATCCATCGTCGTCGCCGCCATCGCTTCCTCTTCCATCTCCGGATAGGGTGCCCGAGCATAGCCTAACCCGGATTCCTCACCGCGCGGGCGATTTTCGGGTGGTGCCTGACCTGAAAGCGATTGAGACCGAGGCAAAGCCCGAACCCCGGGCCTTCAGCCCACGGGCCGGCCCAGGGGCGCGAGAGGATGCGCCCACTGCATCAGCGGACTGATCACCCAAAGGAAGCCGATGTAGCAAACGGATCGGCCGCAGCCCGGGTGAGCGGCGACCGCCCTCTGCGACACCGCCCCCTCACCCTCACCCTCACCCTAACCCTAGCCCTCTCCCCGCGAGTGGAGCGAGGGCTAGGGTGAGGGGACTATCCGGCGCCCCGATCCAGCCGATGATCTCCCGCTGCTAGCCTTTGACGACCCGCGTCCACAGTTCTCGTGCCTCGCGGCCGGGGTCGCGGGCGACATGGCAATCGTCGTCGAAGATCATCGTCGCGCGCTCCTCGCTCGAATAGGCGGGCCAGGACGGGATCGCCGGGTTGTTTGGGCTGCCGTTGCGGGCAAAGGCGACCCAGGTGGCGGACATCCGCGCCGCGAGGTCACGGGCGCCGGGAGCGCCAGCGGTGGTGTCGGGCACCTCGGTGTTGTCGAACACAAAGGGCAGGTCCATCGCGTGATGCGCCTTCATCCGGCCGGCATGCGCCGGGCTCTGCCAGTCGAGCGAATACATGTAGACCGGCGCCCGGCCTGCCCGCGCGGCATAACGCTCGGCCAGCAGCACCGAGCGGACCCAGAAATTCGACCCGGTGAGCGCCGCGACCAGCCGGTCGGCCGGGGTCGCCCGCGGCGACGCCTGGCGATAGGCGGCGAGCAGCGCCTCGGTTTCGCCGCCGGCCACTGCCGTCACCCGCTGGCGCAATTCCGCCTCGCTCAAGGTGCTGTTCCACACCTGGTCGTCGTCGGCAAGGAAAAACGCGCTCTCCTCGCGCGTGCCGCCGACCATCAGCGGGGTGTCGTCGGCGATCGCCGGCGCCTCCGGATCGGCGGGGTGCTGCGGCAGGTCCCGCCCGTCGACGACCGGGCCGAAATCGTAGCGGTCGAGCAACGGCCAGCGCGAGCGCCCGACCGCGCGCGAGGCGGGTGCGATCGCCGCCAACACCTGCTCGGCCGGCAGGGTCTGCAATCGCTCGCACTCG
Source organism: Allostellaceae bacterium (assembly GCA_035510075.1). Lineage (GTDB taxonomy): Bacteria > Pseudomonadota > Alphaproteobacteria > ATCC43930 > CGMCC-115725 > AP-15. The sequence continues at coordinate 806 of DATKHX010000223.1, read as the reverse complement.
CCGGCGCGCACACCGAGCTCTTCCAGCACCGCCGCGGCGAGTGCATTCGCCCGCTCGCGCGTAGCGACGCGGATCGCCGCCCCGCTCTGGATGATCGCCCGGTGAAACAGCCCGCGCGCCTCGGGCATCGCGAGCAAGACGCTGACCTTGCCGCCGCCGCCCGATTCGCCAAAGATCGTGACGTTGCCGGGGTCGCCGCCAAAGACCGCGATATTGTCGCGCACCCAGCGCAATGCGGCGATCATGTCGAGCATCCCGGCATTACCCGAATGCGCCCATTCGGCGCCGCCGATGTCTGCCAGATGCAAAAATCCAAAGATGTTGAGGCGATGGTTGACGTTGACCACGACGACATCGCCGCGCCGCGCCAGATTGGCCCCGTCGGTGACCGCACGGTTGCCCGAGCCATAGGCAAAGGCGCCGCCGTGCAGCCACACCATGACCGGCCGCTTGGCGCCGTCGCCGAGGCCCGGCGTCCACAAATTGAGGGTCAGGCAGTCCTCGCTCTCGGGCATCGTGTCGGCCGGCCCGAGCAGGGTTTCTAGCACCGCGCGCCGCTTTGGCCTGTCGGGCAATTGCCAGGCGCGGCTGCCGTAGGCGAGCGCGTCACGCACCCCGGCCCAGGGAACGGGCCGCTGCGGCGGCATAAAGCGGTTACGACTGCCGGTCGAGGCGCCGTAGGGCACGCCCTTGAACGCATAGATGCCGGCCTCGCGGGCGCCGCGCAATTTGCCCGAAACGCTTTCGACGACCGGCGCCGACCCGGCCTCCGCCGTGGCGATGTCGTTGGCCATTCGACCTCTCCC
>DATKHX010000222.1:0-10972 GCA_035510075.1 Allostellaceae bacterium | reverse complement strand
CAGATCGTTGTAGAAGTTTTTCGAGCGCGCACCCATGCCGCCGATATAGAGCGCGAGGTTGGGTCGGATCGCGTCGCGGCAAGCCGCCAGATCGTCGCCGATCGCGACCCGCACATAGGGGGCGAGATCGAAATCGGCGAGGGTCTTGGCGTCCTCGGCCTTAGCGATGCCTTCGCGCACCGGGCCGACGATCGCCTCGGCCTGCTCCGGCGACATGAAAAAGGGCAGGGTCCCGTCCGCGACTTCGCCTGCTGTCCGCAACCCGGCGGGGGCGATCGCCGCGGTGTAGATTTTGAGGCTCGGGTCGCCGTGGACGATGCTGCGCAGCGGCTTGCCGAGCCCGGTGGCACCCGGCCCGTGGTACGGGATTTGGTAATGCTCGCCCGCGAATTCGAGCGGGGCCTTGCGTTCGAGAATCCGGCGGATGATGGCGATGTATTCGCGGGTGCGCGCCAAGGGCTTGCCATAGGGCACGCCGTGCCAACCCTCGACGACCTGCGGCCCTGACGGTCCAATGCCGCACAAAAACCGGTTGCCGCTGAGCGCCTGCAAGGTCATCGCGGTCATCGCCGCGCAGGCGGGGGTGCGCGCCGGCATCTGCATGATGCTGGTGCCGGCCTTGATCTTTTGCGTCTGCGCCAGGACCCAGGCGACCGGCGACACCGCGTCGGTGCCGTAGGCCTCACCACACCATACCGCCTCGTAGCCGAGCCGCTCGGCCTCCCGGACGAGATCCATGTCGACCCCGGTAGTGGCCGACACCCGCAGCGCCACCGCCAATCTCATGCTCGCCCCCCGTTTGTCATTTGTTCTACGAAAATCTGGTCAACACCCGATGGAGCAGCTGCCGGACGGACCAAGATCGAGCGTTAGGCCGTCCGCGGCAGGCCGCGCTCCAGCAGCACCGCCAAGCGGCGGGCGAAGGCGGGCGGGTCGGGCAATTGCTCGCCTTCGACGATCCGCGCCTGGTCGAGCAACAGCCAGGCGAAGTCGCCGATCTGGTCCGATGCCCCGCTTTCGCCGATGGTCGCGGCAAGCCGTTCGATCAACTGGTGCCGCGGGTTGAGCTCAAGGATGCGCTTCGCCGCGGTGTCGAGCCGGTGGTGCTGCTTTAGGAGCCGCTCGAGATGCATGTCCATGTCGCCCTCGTCGGCGACGAGACAGACGGCACTGTCGGTCAGCCGGTCGGAGCTGCGCACATCCTTGACCGCGTCGCCGAGCGCCAATTTGAAGATGGCGATCAGGCTGGCGAGCTTCGCTGGCGGTGCGACTGGCTGTTCTTGGGGCTGCTCCTCGGGTGCGGCGATCTTGTCGAGATCGATGCCGCCGCGGGTCGCCGATTTGAGCGGTTTCTCCTTGTACGTGCCGATCGCCGGCACCCAGAACTCGTCGATCGGGTCGGTCAGCAACAGCACTTCGACGCCGCGGGCGCGAAAGCCTTCGAGCTGCGGGCTACGCTTGACGATGTCGAGATTGTCGCCGGTGATCGTGTAGATGGCATCCTGCCCCGGCCGCATCTTCTCGACATATTCGTCGAGCGACACGAGCCCCTCGCGCGCGGTCGAGCGGAAGCGGGCAAGCTCCAACAACGTGTCACGCTGCTCGCGGTCCTCGTACAGCCCCTCTTTCAGCACCGCGCCGAAATTGTCCCAGAAAGTGGCGTACTCGTCGGCCGCCTCGGTCGCCTTTTTGCCGAGCTCGGTCAAGACGCGCCGGGTCAGCTGCTGGCGGATCCTCGCCACCATCGGGTTCGATTGCAGCATTTCGCGGCTGATGTTGAGTGGCAAATCCTCGCTGTCGACGACCCCGCGCAGAAAGCGCAGATAGGCCGGCAGCAATTCCGTTCCTTCATCGGTGATGAACACCCGCCGGACATAGAGCTTGACCCGGCTCTTGCGCTCCGGGTCGAACAGGTCGAACGGCTTGGTCGAAGGTACGAACAGCAGGCTCGTGTATTCGAGGACGCCCTCGGCCTTGTTGTGCAGGGTCAGCCACGGATCGTCGAAGCTGTGGCCGACGTGATGGTAGAATTCCTTGTATTGCTCGGGCGTGATTTCGGAGCGCGACCGGGTCCACAGCGCCGAGGCGGTGTTGATCGTCTCTTCCTTGCCGCCGTCCTTCAGCAGGATCGGCAAGCCGATGTGGTCGGAATAGGTGTGGACGATCCGGCGCAGCCGGGCTGGGTCGAGATATTCGTCCTCGCCCTCGCGCAGATGGACGACGATCGCGGCACCGCGCGCCGCCTCGGGCCACGCCTCGATCGTGAATTCGCCCTTTCCCTCGGAAATCCAGCGCCAACCTTCGCTGTCGCCCGCCTTGCGCGCCAGGACCTCGACCTTTTCGGCGACCATGAAGGCCGAGTAAAAGCCGACGCCGAACTGGCCGATCAGGCTCATATCCTTGCGCGAATCGCCGGACAGCTGGCTCATGAAGGCGGCCGTCCCCGAGCGCGCGATGGTGCCGAGATTTTCGATCAACTCGTCGCGGTTCATGCCGATGCCGTTATCGGCGATCGTCAAGGTTCGGGCCGGTTTGTCGGGGGTTAGCACGACGCGATAGCCGGTGTCGCCCTCGGCCAGCGCCGGTTCGGTCAACGCGGCATAGCGCAGCCGGTCGCAGGCGTCGGAGGCGTTGGAGATCAGCTCGCGCAGAAAGATCTCTTTTTCGCTGTAGAGCGAATGCGCGACGATTTCGAGAAGGCGGCTGACTTCCGCCTGGAAGCTTCTGGTTTCCTGGGTCATGGCCTGCCGTCGCGGGTTGGCGTCAAATGCGCCCTCGCATATGTAGCGGAACCCCAAGCCGCGCAAGTCCGCGGCGGGCGCTCCGCCGGCTACCCAGGTCAGTCGAACCCCGAAGCGTTGCTGGGCAGCCACCGTGGTCGCATCCGTCAAGGCGATCGAAGATGATGGGGCACGAACACGACCATACCTAGATAAGTGCGATTGGGACCATTACTCCCCAGGCGTAATCACGAGCAGCGGCGGCACGTTATCCGATGACTCGACGGGCTCGCACCATAGAGAGCCCATAGCGGGTGGTTTATGAACGTGGGGTCGGTTAGCAACGGCTCTCACAGCGTCCTGACATTCCTCAAGGTTTGAAAAAAATGGCGGATAGAACATCATTTCCTTTGACTGGCCGGTCGACATAACGAATATGCCAGCAAGTAACCACATTTTTATCATGTCTATACCCACTTGAGATGCTTTGAAGTGCCGGACAAGGCGATTATGACGTTTCTAGGGCGGTGGCCCAGCATCCGGTTCAACTGACGACACATCCAAGTAATTCACTTCGATCTCCTGCACTTTCCTTTCTCGCTTTATCGGCGAAAGCCGGTCCCCGCCCGTGCAAGATCACGAGCCGCCGCGCGAATTCATCCTGTGGGCTGGCGGACGCCGCGCCGCCAGCGCTCGACCGTCTCCTCGATGTGCCGGCCGTCGGTCTCGTTCATCCACGCTTCGGTAAAAGAGGCTGTGGCGCTTTTCGGGCGGCGTTCGGCAGAAAGCGGCGCGAGCGATATCCGCATCGGCAGTGACACGCCCTCGCCAACCGCGATCGTCTCGCCATTGCGCAGCGCCGGCAGAAAGTTCAGCAATCCATAGCAGGATTCGGGGACGGCGCTGCGCACGATGTCCTGGTCCTCCTGGCCAGTCATACGCAGCGCAAAGATCGTGTTGCATTCCGACAAAAGCCCGGGCGCCAAATCCGACGGCCGCTGGCTGACGACGCACAGCGACACGCCGTATTTGCGCCCCTCCTTGGCGATGCGGAACAACGCCCGCTTGGCCGCGTCGAAGCCCAGGGATCGGTCGCGCGGCGCGTAACGATGTGCCTCCTCGCAGACGATCGTGATCGGGACGGGTGCTTCGCTCCACAACGCGAAATCGAAGGCGAGCCGGCACAGCACCGACACGATCACGTTGACCACTTCCGACGGGATGCCGGCGAGGTCGAGGATCGTGACCGGCTTGCCGGCGACCGGGATGCGGAACAGCTGCGCGAGGATATCGCACAACTCGTCGCGCAACGTCATCCGGGTGTTGAACACAAAGCTGTAGCGCGCGTCGTTTTGCAGCGCGGTGATGCGGCCGATGACGGCGTGATAGGCGGCAACGCTTTCGGGCCGGTTCAGGCTGCCCATCGCCGCGTCGATAAAGCGCAGCACGTCGGCAATGCGGTAGGGTGCCGGGGTGTCGACGGTGCCGCGGCGTTCGAGACCGGTCTTGGCGAAGTAGGATTGCTTGGCGGCGAGCACGGCCTCGCCCAAAATCTTGACCTGATCGGGCTGCTGCTCCGAGCCCAGCACGATCTCGGCCAGCTCTTCGAAGTTGAACAGCCAATAGGGAAAATAAAGACCGCTGCCGGGGCTGAGCACCTCGGCGCGGTCGCCAAAGGCGTTCGCGTATTCGCTATGCGGGTCGAGCAGCATCAGGTGCGCGTTCGGGGCACGGTCGATGACCGCGCCGAGGATCGCGGCGACGAGGCAGGATTTGCCCGCGCCGGTGGTGCCGACGATGCTGAAATGCTTGCCGAACAGTTCGTCGGTCAGGATGTAGGCTGGCACGCTCGCGGCCTGGTGGATCGAACCGATCCGCGCGGTCGCGGCTTCGGGCCGGGCATAGACCTGCATCAAATCGTCGGGGGTTGCGCGCCAGACGGGCTCGTCCAGCGCCGGGTAGGCCGAGGTTCCGCGTTGAAAGCCGGTCGGCGCGCCGTCGGCTTTGCCGATCTCGCCGGCGAATTCGATCTCGGCTGTTTTCAAATCCTGGTCGGAAGGCTTGGAGCTCGGGTTCGCGACGTCGAGGCGGCTCACCATGCCGTAGACAGACCCGGCGCGTGTCCGCATCTTGACGACATTGCCGATTTCGAGCGGCGCGATGGTTTGACATTCGAGCAGCACCGTCGCCCGTGACGCGGACACCGCGATCGCCCGCCCAACCCGATGTTCGTTGTCTTCAGCCTTGTCGCCGCCATCCGCCAAACGTCTCTCCCTCGGCTCGCGCACCGGCTGAATCTCGGCGAACTTGGTAAAGATTGGGTGAACCTCGAGAACCTCGGGTCGGCAAATGCGGCGCAACGGCGACTCGCGGCGTCGCATCGCGGCTGACCTGTCGGTTTGCACTTGCCATCGGGTCTCCGCCACCCGATACCTCTGGCATGGCCATGTTCAGCCCCGCTCCGCGACTTGTCGCGGTCCTCGGGCCGACCAACACCGGCAAGACCCATCTCGCGATCGAGCGCATGCTCGGCCACAAGAGCGGGATGATCGGGTTTCCGCTGCGCCTCTTGGCGCGCGAGAATTACGACCGGATCGTCAAATTGCGCGGCGCCCGCGCGGTGGCGCTGATCACCGGCGAAGAAAAGATCCTGCCGCCCAACCCATCCTATTTCGTCTGCACGGTCGAATCGATGCCGCTCGACCGGCCGGTCGATTTTCTCGCCGTCGACGAGATCCAGCTGTGCGCCGACCCCGAGCGCGGCCACGTGTTCACCGCGCGGCTGTTGCACGCGCGCGGCCTCGCCGAGACGATGCTGCTCGGCGCCGACACGATCAAGCCATTGATGCGGCGGCTCGTCCCGGAATTCGAGCACATCAGCCGGCCGCGCTTTTCGACCTTGGCCTATACCGGGCACAAAAAGGTGACGCGGCTGCCGCCGCGTAGCGCCGTCGTCGCCTTTGCCGTTTCGGACGTGTTTTCGCTCGCCGAGCTGATCCGCCGCCAGCGCGGCGGCACCGCAATTGTGCTCGGCGCGCTCAGCCCGCGCGCGCGCAACGCCCAGGTCGGCATGTTCCAGGCCGGCGAGGTCGACTACCTCGTCGCCACCGACGCGATCGGCATGGGCCTCAACATGGACCTCGACCATATCGCGTTTGCCCGCACCGCCAAGTTCGACGGTCGCGGCCCGCGCCGGTTGACCGCCGCCGAAATTGCCCAGATCGCCGGGCGCGCCGGACGCCACATGAGCGACGGCACCTTTGGCACGACCGCCGAGCAGGGGCCGCTCGACTCCGAAATCGTCGAGGCGGTCGAGACCCACCGCTTCGACCCGTTGACCCGGCTCAATTGGCGCAACACCCGGCTGCGCTTCCAGTCGGTCGAGGCGTTGCTGCAGAGCCTCGACGAGCGGCCCTCTCTGCCCGGTCTCGTCCAGGCGCGCGAGGCCGACGACCACCGCGCCTTGCAGTCGCTCGCCCGCAATCGCGAGGTAGCCGAGCTCGCCGGTCATCGTGGTGCTGTGCGGCTGCTCTGGGAGGTCTGCCAGATCCCCGATTTCCGCAAGATCATGACCGAGAGCCACACCCGGCTCCTGGCGCACATCTTCGGCCATCTCGCCGGGCCCGAAGAACGTCTGCCGACACAGTGGATCGCGGGACAGATCGACAATCTCGACCGCACCGAGGGCGACATCGACAGCCTGATGGCGCGGATAGCACACATCCGCACCTGGACCTACATCACTCACCGCAACGACTGGGTCGAGGGGGCGACCGCCTGGCAGGAGCAGGCCCGCGCCATCGAGGACCGGCTCTCCGACGCGTTGCACGACCAGATCACGCAGCGCTTTGTCGATCGCCGCTCGGCCTTTCTGGTGCGGCGGCTGGCGTCCGACGAGGAATTGATCGCATCGGTGTCCGCCGCCGGCGAAGTGCGCGTCGAAGGCGCCTATGTCGGCCGGCTCGATGGTTTGCACTTCGTCCCCGACGCGATCGACGGGATCGAGATGCGGATGGTCAATGCCGCCGCCAACCGGGTATTGCGCAGCGAGATCGCCGCCCGCGCGCGGCTGCTCGCCGCCGACGCCGACGCTGCCTTCGCGATCGACGCCGCCGGGATGCTGCGCTGGCGCGGCGGGGTGGTCGGCCGTCTCGTCGCCGGCGAGCGGATGCTGAGTCCGCGCGCCGAGCCGGCCGCCGGCGATTTTGTCGAGGGCGACACCCGAGAGAAGATCCGCCACCGGCTGGCAGCTTTTGCCCGTAACGAGATCGAGCGCCGGCTGGCACCCTTGTTCGCGATTTCCACCCTCTCGCTCGGCGGGGTCGGGCGCGGCCTCGCCTTTCAGCTCGCCGACGCGCTCGGCTCCTTGCCGGCGGGTGAGGTAGCGCGCCAGGTCGCCGCCCTGGACCCCGCGGATCGCGCGGCGCTGAGCCGGCACGGCGTGCGCTTCGGCACCGAAACGGTCTATGTCGAGCCGCTGTTGCGGCCCGAGACGCTGCGTTTTCGCGCGCTGCTTTGGGCGGTTAGGAATGGGCGAGGAGCACCGGCGCTGCCCTCGACGCGGCGGCTCGCCAAGGCGATCGAAACCGATCCGGGATTGCCCGCGTCGTTCTACGCGGCACTCGGCTTCTTTGTCGCCGGCGGGCTCGCTTTGCGCGCGGACCGGCTGGAGCGGCTCGCCGCTGTGGCACGGCGGCTCGGTCGAAGTGGCCCGTTCGCTGCGGACTCCCGGCTGGCGGCGCTCGCCGGCGTCGAGCCGGGTGTCTTGCGGCGGCTGCTCGGGGCGCTCGGCTATCGCGCGGTCATAGCGGACGGCGCCGAAAGCTTTGTCGCGCGGCCGCGCCGCCGCTGGGAAACGGCCGGCCGCATTCCGCGGCCTTCGCCGCGGGAGGGCCACCCCTTTGCCAAACTGCGGCAGCTGAAGCTCGCTTGAGCGAAAGCTACCAGCTCTCCTCGCTGCCCGGCCGGCGGCTCGACCAATGGCTGTGGTTTGCTCGATTGGTCAAGAGCCGATCTCTCGCTGCCCGGCTCTGCGCGGCGGGTGCGGTGACCGTCAACGGGGTCGCGATCCGCAAACCCGATCAAAGAGTCCGGATCGGGGACACGATCAGCGCACCGCAGGGTGGCTATCAGCGGACAGTGCGGGTGCTGGCGCTCGGCTCGCGCCGCGGCCCGGCAACCGAGGCGCGGCTGCTGTACGAAGAAATGGCCGCGCCGGTGCGGATGTCCGACGTTGTTGGGGCATGGGTGCCGCTGCTCGAAGATGGCGACAATTTCTCGGCGTAATCCGTCCTTTGTGACCCCGCTCACATTCGCGACCCTTGGTGCGGCCGTATATGACAAGACCGCCGTAGGGCATTCGGGTCGCCCGGCGAGCCGGCGAAGGAGGCATCCATGCGTCTCGAAACCCTCGTCAACATCGCCGAAGACGGGCCCTGGTGCGGGACCCGTCCGCCCGGACCCCGGCGATTTCTAGCTAGTCCCAACCCGTCGCGACAGCAATTCGACCCGCAGCCGAGCCCATGGCTGCGACAGTTCGATCCTGAGCCATCTCCGTGGGTTCGATATGCCGGTCCTCAGCCGGATCCGTGGCGGCTTGGGTCGGTCGAGGTCGGGCTCTATGGCGCAATTCGGCTCCACCAATTGGGACGGCAGGTCACGGGCCCCGTGGCCGGAGGCTTCGGTTCGGCGGCCGAATTCCTGTTCGACGAAACCTGCGGCAGCGTCCCGCTTTCGGTGCTGATCTGGCTGCTGCTCCACCAGCCGCCGCCACCGCCGCCGCCCTGGCTCGAAACGCTCGTCTTCGCCGGCGATATGCTGGTCTTCGCGCAGGCGGCGGAGCAGGAATCACTGGCTTCGGCCGCCGCCCGTCAGATCGTGCAAAGCCTCGAGGCATTTGGTTTGGAAGCGGAGTCGGCGCGCACCGCCGAGTGAGTGCGCCGCAGCCGGTCTGCGACAGGGGAAGGTGCGTACCCGCCACGCCTGCCGTTCGGGGTCATCGTCCGGTGAAGCGTGGAGCGCGTTTTTCGGACCAGGCCCGCAGGGCTTCCTTGTGGTCCTGGGAAGCCGAGCAGATCGCTCGGACAGCGGCAAGCTCATCGCGATCGAGCGCGCCCGCAGCGGTCTCGTTGATCGCCCGCTTCAACCCGGCCATGGCGAGCGGCGCGTTTGCGGCGAGCGTATCGGCCAACGCTTCGGCACGCGCCATCAGCTGTTCCCCCGGAACGATTTCGTCGAGATAGCCGATTCCGAGCATTTCGCTCGCATCGATCGGTTGCGCGGTCAGGAACAGCTTTTTCGCGGTGGCAACGCCGAGCCGGGTCACATAGCGACGCAGACCGCTTTCGTAATAGACGATGCCGAGCCTTGCCGCCGGCATCAGCAGGCGCATTCCCTCCACGCCGATGCGAAAATCGCAGGCGAGCGCCATGTCGGTGGCGCCGCCGTAAACGCTCCCGTTCAACGCGGCGATCGTCGGCACCCGCAGCTGTTCGAGCCGGTCCACGGTGCGCTCGAAGGCGTCGGGGTCCGGGTCGTCGCCCGTTCCGGCCCGGCGTTCGACGAGCGCGCCGATGTGAAACCCCGAGCTGAAGCTTTTCCCGCTGGCGGTCAAGGTCAAAACCCGGATCGAGGGATCGCTGTCGATATGGGCAAACGATTGCTCAAGCGCCACGAGATCCTGCGGCTCGATGCGATTGTGCTGCCGCGGGCGATTGAGCCGCACGATTGCGCGGCCATCCGCGACGTTCAGGATCGGTGCGCTCGGCGTATCGAATGCGGCGGCATCGGGCATCGACGATCCTCCGTTATCCGGGGCGCCATTGTGCGACCGCCCGTGCACAGCGCCAATGCGGTTATTTCTCCAGCCGATCGCGAAGAGAACCAGCCGGCAGGCACAAGAAAGCATCCGACTCGGCGAGAGCCCTCGACACCGCCTCGCCGATGCGCCGCCAATCCAATACCTGTTGCGGCCAGGGCCGGTTGATCAGTCCGAGCGGGCTGCAATGCCCCACGGCGAAGACACGTGTATAAGCCGCAACCCTCCAACAGGTGCCGGCGGCGTGCGAGATCAGCCGGGGGGTGTGCCTCAGCGAGAAGGCTTCTCGCACGGCGCGCCAGCCGCAATTGCCCATGCCGACGACGACCGGCGGGTTCAGCCACCCGATCAACGGAATCAGATGTGCTCGGGTGCAAGCGCTGACCCAGCTCGTGCGCACCGGCCCGCTCATCCTTCCTTCCTTGAGGCACAGGACCGAGTTCGTCAGGAATACCCGTGCCTCGACATCCCGGTCCCGAGGGCTGTTCGCCCGAATTCCGGCTTCGGCGAGCAGCCTCCATAGATTGGCGTTGGTTTTGTTGTCGGGATCATCATGCCCGCGATTGCGCACGAAATATTCGACATTGCCGAAATCCTGACCTACGACCAGCAGCTTCGGGTTTTTATGACCGAGCCACAATTCCCAGTGGCTGACCACGTCCGGGTCGTAGTCGAATTCGGCGCAGCTGCGGATTTTTCCGGGACTTCGCTCGACGCAGATCCGGCACGCTTTCCGGGCTGCCACCAGCGCGCTGTAGTCCTCCATGGCGCTCCTCTGAGGCGGGCCGCGGCTTTTCGCGGCCTTGGCGGCCGAGTATGATCGCGCGATGCAGACCAATCACTCACCCGCTTTCCATTATCGCTTGGGGTTGAACCAACCGATTGGCAGCCCCACGCAAAAACGGCTGACCGAGATGGCCGAGGCGATCGGCCATGAGACCGGCGGCGCGTTCCGGCTCGACGTGTTTCCGGAGAGCCGGCTCGGCCCCGACCCGCAGATGCTCGCCGACATGCGCAGTGGGGCGCTCGAGTTCTTTGTTGCCGGCGCTACTCTGGGCGGTCTCGCACCGACCAGCGCGCTGCCGTTGCTGCCCTTCGCATTCGCGGATTCGACCGCGGTGTTCGCAGCACTCGACGGCGCGCTCGGCGACCGGATCCGCGGCGAGCTGGCGCAGAACGGGGTCCGTGGGTTTCGGTATTGCCTGCAGAACGGGTTTCATCACCTGACCACCAGCACGCGCCCGATCCACACCGCCGCCGACCTCGCGGGGGTCAAGATCCGCAGCCCCGGCGGTGAGATCGCCCACGACTTCTTTGCGGCGTTCGGTGCCGAGGCCGGGTATGTCCCGTTCAACCAGATGTACGACGCGCTGAAGGAGCGCCGCTTCGACGGCCAGAGCGACCCGCTGGGCGTGGTCCTGTCGCTCAAGCTGTA
>DATKHX010000221.1:0-2888 GCA_035510075.1 Allostellaceae bacterium | reverse complement strand
TGGGTGCGCGGCTACGGGCTCGTCGACTCGCCGAAGATGCGGGCGACGCCGGGACGGCTTCTCGACCTCGAAGCGGTGCCGGCGCCCGACCAAGCGGAGGCGGCGCACTATTACCCCGCCATTTACTGGTATTCGATGCTGAAACTGCCGGATCAGACATTGTTCGACGGCGAGCACGGCATCCCGGCGGGTGAGACACAGCAGGATTGGCTGTTGACCTTGCGCAATCGCGACTGTGTCGGCTGCCACCAGCTCGGCCAGGCGGCGACCCGCGCTCTCCCGGCGGCATTCGACAAGATGCCATCGGTCGATGCCTGGAGCCGTCGGGTCCAGTCCGGGCAGGCGGCGCCGTTCATGGTCAACCCGCTCGCCGGGCGGCTCGGCGGCGCGCCCTTTGCGTATTTCGCCGATTGGACCGACCGGGTCGCCAAAGGCGAGCTGCCGGCTGCCCGGCCGCCGCGGCCGCAGGGCATCGAGCGCAATCTCGTCGTCACCGAATGGGCATGGGGCAGCGACCATACCTACCTGCACGACGCGATCTCGACCGACAAGCGCAACCCCACGGTCAACCCCTACGGGCCCGTCTTTGGTTCGACGGAATACAGCACCGACGACCTCCCGATCCTCGACCCCAAAACCAACCGCGTGAGCTTTTTCAAGGCGCCGGTGCGCGATCCCGACATGCCCCAATCGCTCGGCCCAGGCAATGCCGCGCTCGAAAAGCCGGTGATGCCGTCGGCCTATTGGGGAGATCGCCAGATCTGGAGCCAGCGCGCCAACAACCACAACCAGATGTTCGACGACAAGGGCCGGCTGTGGCTCACCGCGGCGGTGCGGGCGCCCCAGAACCAGCCGGCTTACTGCAAAGCCGGTTCGGAGCTCGTCTCGGCGAAGCTGTTTGCGCTCGACAAGAGCTATCGCCAGCTCGCGGTGCTCGATCCGAAGACGATGAAATATACCTTTGTCGACACCTGCTTCGGGACCCATCACCTGCAATTCGGGTTCGACCGGGACGACACCTTGTGGACGAGCGGCGGCGGCCCGGTGATCGGCTGGCTCGACACCAGGAAGTTCGACGCGGTGCTGGGCGCGACCGGCGACGCCGGCAAGGCCGCGGCCGCGGCGCAGGGCTGGAGCGCCTTCATCCTCGACACCGATGGCGACGGCAAGCGCGACGCCGCTGTCGAACCGAACCAGGCGGTCGATCCGACAAAGGACAAACGCCTCGCCGGCTCGGGGCTTTATGCGATCATGCCGAGCCCGGTCGACGGCTCGGTGTGGGGAACCGTCGGCGTCTTTGGCGGCCCGCCCGGCATCGTGCGCGTCGTTCCCGGCGCCGACCCGCCGGCGACGATGCTGACCGAATTCTACAAGGCGCCGGCGCCTGGGTTCGGGCCGCGGGGCGGCGACATCGACAGCCAGGGTGTCGTCTGGGTGTCGCTCGGCAGCGGCCATCTCGCCAGCTTCGACCGGAGAAAGTGCCGGGGCCCGCTCGCCGGCCCCAAGGCCACCGGCGACCAGTGCCCGGAGGGTTGGAGCCTCTACCAATATCCGGGGCCGGGCTTTGCCGGCATCGGCGCGAACAGCGCCGAGGCGAGCTATTATACCTGGGTCGACCAGCACGACACGCTGGGGCTGGGCCCCGACGTGCCGATCTCGACCGGGAACGAGAACGATGCGCTGTTGGCGCTCGTCGGCGGCAAATGGGTGGTGCTGCGCGTGCCCTATCCGTTGAGCTTTTATGCAAAGGGCATGGACGGGCGCATCGACGACGCGAACGCCGGGTGGAAGGGCCGCGGCGTGTGGACGACGAGCGGCGACCGCACGCCCTGGCTCAAAGAGGGCGGCAAGGGCACCACCCCGCTCGTCTACCATTTCCAGTTGCGCCCGAACCCGCTTGCCGACTGATCGAAACTTGGTTTTTCAGCGGATGAGCGCGGTGCCCGGTGCGGGCGCTCACAGCTCGGCCGCGACTTGGCGGACGATGTCGCGCAGCCACAAGATCGCCGGCTCGCTGCCATGCTCGCGGTGCGACAGCGCCATGATCTCGAAGGGCGGCGATGGGTAGGGCGGCTCGAACAACTTGAGCCGATAAGCGCCGGCAAAGGCGATGGCGAGCCGGCGCGGCAGCGGGGCGGCCATATCCGAATGACTGACCACCGCCAGCGCCGCCAAAAAATGCGGTGTCGTGAGGCCGACCGCGCGGGTCAAGCCGCGCGCCGCCAAGGCGCCTTGCAGCAGCCCGACCTCGCTGCGCGTCACCAGCCGTTCGAGACCATGATCGACGACGTATCCGGCGATCGCCTGCTCGTCTTCGCCGGTTGCCGAAATGATCAGATGCGGCAGTGCTGCGAGGCGTTCGAGGGTCAGCTCCTGCCAGGCGGCCGGGCGACGGTCGCTGACCACCCACACCCGCGTTTCCTCGAACAAAGGCTCGCACGTAAACCATTCCGGCACGCGCCGGAAGCTGCCGATCGCCAGCTCGGCCCGCCCGGCCAGCAGGGCCTCGGCGACACCCATATTGCTCGGCCGGATTCTGATTTCCGCCAGCGGGGCTGCTTCGCGCAGGCGGGCGACAAGAGCCGGGATCAAGACGGCACCGACATATTCGCCGCAGATGATCGTGAACCGCCGGGTGGTCTGCTCTGGGTCAAAGTCGGCGGGGGTCAGCGCCAGCGCCAGCTGGAGCAGGCCTTGGCGCAGCCGTGGCGCAATCTCGGCCGCCCGCCGGGTCGGCTGCATCCCCTCGGGGCCGCGCACGAAAAGCTCGTCGTCGAGGACATAACGCAGCCGGCTGAGCGCATGGCTGATCGCCGACTGGGTCAAGCCGAGCCGCTCGCCCGCGCGGGTAACGCTGCGCTCTTCGATCAGGGCGTCGAAGACCCGCA
>DATKHX010000220.1:0-7682 GCA_035510075.1 Allostellaceae bacterium | reverse complement strand
GCTCTCCCGACTGGATCGCATTGCGCGACTTGGCTAGATAGTTGGTGATGCCCCTGAGGAATTCGACACCTGATCGAGCAGTGTTCGAGGAATCACGATGACTGACGAACTGCCGACGGCGGCGCGGGTTTCGGACCCGGGAATCCGCGCGCTTTATGCCCTAGATAACCGCTGGCAGGCCTGGCTCGATGTCGAGGCGGCGTTGGCCAAGGCGCAGGCCGAGCTCGGGATCATTCCGAGGGAGGCAGCCGAGGCGATCGCGCAAAAGGCGCGGCTCGAGCTCCTCGACCGCGCCCGCATCGATGAGGGGTTTGCCCGCACCGGCCACACGATCGTGCCACTCGTCTGGGAGTTGAGCAGGATCGTCGGCGAGCCGCATGGCGGCTGGGTGCATTGGGGTGCGACGACGCAGAACATCACCCAGACCGGCGACCTCCTGGTATTGCGCCAGGCCCACCAGGCGTTGCTGCGGCTGATCGGCAAGGCGCTGGCTGCTATGGCCGATCTCGCCGAGCGCGGCGCCGACATGCCGATCGCCGGGCGCACCCACGGGCAGCACGCCTTGCCCGCGACCTTCGGCTACAAGCCGGCGGTTTGGATCGACGAGATGATCCGCCATGTCGAGCGGCTCAATCAGGCGGCACCGCGGATTTTCGTCGCGATGCTGGGCGGGGGTGCGGGCACCTTTGCCTCGCTTGGTGCGCAGGGGCCCAAGGTGCAGGAAGGAATCGGCCGCCAGCTCGGAATGCTGCCGATGCGGGTGCCGGCGCGTACGATCGGCGACCATCTGGCCGAAAACATCTGCCTTTTCGGGCTCGTCGCCGCGACCTCGGGCAAGATCGCGCGCGAGATCTACACCTTGATGAAAACCGAGTTCGGCGAGGTCGAGGAGCCGGTGCCGCCGGGCACGGTCGGCAGCTCGACGATGCCGCAAAAGCGCAACCCTAAACTGTGCCAGGACATCATCGCCGCTTCGGCCGAGGTGCGTTCCTGCGTGCCGCTGGCGCTGGAGGCGATGCAAACCGAACACGAGGCCGACCGCACGACGAGCCTGATCATGGAGGCGGCCGAGGCGCGCGCCGCAATCGCAATGGGCGATATGCTAGCGCGCCTCGTCGAGGTGCTGCGCGGATTGCGGCTCGACCCCCGACGCATGCGTAGGAACCTCGACTTGGGCGGCGGGCTGATCATGGCCGAGGCGGTGATGCTGAACCTGGGTGCGGCGATCGGCCGCCAGCACGCGCATGACGTGGTCTACGACGCGGCGCAGGCCGCGTTTGTCGAGGACCGATCCTTTGCCGAGTTGCTCGCCGCCGACCCGCGCGTGTCGGCGCATCTCGACCGCGCCGCGATTGCAGCTTTGCTCGACCCGACCGCCTACACCGGCCTCTGTGCCGATATGGCGCGCGACGCCGCCCGGCGCGCGCGGGCAACCGCCGCTGAGATCGGCAGGGAGAGGGCTCCAGGACCTTAGCCAAATGGTCACGCTCAATGCTCCGCGGCATTTCTTGTCCGGTTTTCGGCCGGGCGCTCTGCTGCGGAAGAACAGCATTTCATTCCTACGTCTATTACTAAGAGCACAACCCAAATGAACTCTGCCTTTACAGCGGGTTATCGTCACCCGCGCGAAAGCGGGGGTCCAGAGGGAACCGCTGCGGCCTCTCCGCTCCTCGATTCCCGCTTTCGCGGGAATGACGAATAGGAGCGCTCAACTTTGTTGAGAATGGCCGATTCACTCCTGGCCAGCCTGTGAGTCTCGGCATCGCATTAGCGTATTGTAGCATCCCGAGCATGGCGGATGCCGATAAGCAATAATAGCCCAACCGCAGAGGCAAGCACCCACCCAGACCACGGCGGGACGAAATCGATCTTTGGCGCTGCTCGAACGGCGGCGGTCTTTTGCAGCAGGCGACGAGTGACCGCCTCGTCGATCCTGTCGCGATGCATCAGCTGTTGCACGATCGGCTCGGCAAATAGCTGATCGAGCCTCGGCTCGTTTGGTGCGCGCGGAGCACGCATCGCGGCCAAATTCAAACTGCCGCGCTGCTTGAACCCGCTGCGAACCGGACCGCGTTGTGCTCTGCCCGTCATCATTACTCCACCACCAGGGTATGATCGGCACCCCCGACCGGAGGCTTCCTAAAGATAATGAGCAGGGGCAGCGCGGCGAGCGTCAGGATCATCAGCAGCTTGAAATCGTCGCCATAGGCAATGATCTGCGCCTGCAAGGTTATGGTGGCGTCGAGTGCTGCGCGCCCCGCGGCGGTAAACGGGTTCCACAAATGTGCAACAGCCGGGTTTTCGAACAGGCGGTTGACCGCGGTGACGTATTGCCCGATCTCGGCGTGATTCTCCTGGGTATTGCTGATGAGCAGGGCCGAGGTGGCTGAAGCGCCGATGCTCTGACCGATATTGCGAGCCAGGGTGAAAAAGCCGGCGCCGGCGGTCCGTTGCTCCGGCGCCAATGTCGCAAGCGCCGTCACGCTGAGCGGCACGAAGAGAAACCCCATCCCGGCGCCCTGGACGATGCCGTTGAAGCCGACCGTCCACTCCGAGACGTCCGGCGTCCAGCTGGTCATATCCCACAGCGCCCAGGCGCTCAGCCCAAGGCCGATGGCGAGCAGCACGCGCGTGTCGAGGCGCCCGACGAGCTTGCCGACGGCCATCATCGCGACGAGCGTGCCGAGCCCCCGCGGCGCCAGGGCAAAACCCGCCGTCAGGATCGGATAGCCCATCAGATCCTGCAAATAGAGCGGTAAGAGGGCCAATGGCGCGAAATAGGTGAGGCCGATGATAAAGCCAAAGAGCGTGCCGGCAGTGAAGTTGCGGTCGCGGAACAGAGCCGGGCTGACAAAAGGCGCCTTGGCCGTGCAGGTTTGCACCAGGAACAGCCAGAAGGCCGAGGCGCTGACCACCGCTTCAATAATGATTTCCCCGGAGCCGAACCAATCGAGCTCCTCGCCGCGGTCGAGCAGAATCTGCAGCGCGCCGATCGCCACGCTCAACACAGCGAAGCCGAACCAGTCGAGTTTTCCAGGATGTTTGGTTGTTTGCGGTAAAAATACCGTCATTCCGAGAAATGCGAGTATGCCGATCGGCGCATTGATGTAGAAGTCCCAGCGCCAGCTGTAGTTCTCGGTCAGCCAGCCGCCGAGCACCGGGCCGATGATCGGGCCGATCATGATGGCCATGCCCCAATACGCCATCGCCTGGCCTTGGCGTTCCTTCGGATAGATGTTGAGCAGCACCGCTTGCGAGAGGGGCACCAATCCCGCCCCAAAGGCGCCCTGGATCAGTCGGAAAAAGACGATCTGGACCAGCGAATCCGCCATGCCGCACAGCATCGACGCAATCGTGAACCCGACGATCGAGGTTAGGAACAGCCGCTTGACGCCAAATCGCTCGGCGAGAAAGCCGGTCGGCTGCGTCATGATCGCCGCCGCGACGATGTAGGAAGTCAGCACCCACTCGATCTCGTCCTGGTTCGCCGCGACGCTCCCCTGGATATAGGGCAGCGACACGTTGGCGATCGTCGTGTCGAGCGCCTGCATGACCGTCGCGAGCACGACGCAAGCGGTGATTGCCAGGCGATTGGGTGCCACCGCGGCCGTGCCCGGCGTGCCGGTCTCCGCCATCAGCCACGCCCCTCCTCGCCGAACACGGCGGTGAGAAAGTGTGGCAGCCCGCGCTTGTGGCCGGTGTCGATGGAGACCTCGACGCTCATCCCGGCACGCAATGGCGGCATGCCCTTTTCGGCGTCGATCTGCACGCGCAAGGGAATGCGCTGGACGACCTTGACCCAGTTGCCGCTGGTGTTCTGCGCGGGGAGCAGTGAGAACTCCGACTGCGCCGCCGGGCCGAGGCTGGTGATGGTGCCGTGCCATTCCCGGCCCGGATAGGTGTCGACCGTGACCGTGGCGGGCTGACCGGGGCGCACATAAGTCAATTCGGTTTCCTTGGGCTCGGCCTCGACCCACACTCGATCGGTGTCGACCAGGTAAAAAGCGGTGGTCGAGGCTTGCAGGGACATGCCCGGCCGCAACGAGGGGACATTGGTCACGGTGCCGGGGAACGGGGCTCGGACGACGGTGTCGCGCAGCTCGCGAGCGGCTTCGTCACGAGCGGCCAAAGCCTGGCGATATTCCGGATACTGCTCGACCGGGATGTCGGGATTGCCGTCGAGGTTGGCGACGATGCCGGCCAACTGCGCCTTGAGTGAGGTAAGCGATTGTTGCGAGGTCTGAAGATTTAGCCGCATCTGATCCACCGTCGTCTGCGCGGCGAACTGCTGGTGCGCTAGGATTGATTGACGCTCGTATTGGCGCTGATTAAATGCGATCTGGTCTTCGGCGTGCTTTGTCTGGGCCTGGACATTCTCGTAATTGGCTTTGAGCGCGTCGAGATTGTCCCGAACGACGCCGAGCTGGGCTCGGGCCTGGTCCAATTTCAGCTGGAATGGCAGCGGGTCGAGACGGAACAGAACCTGTCCGGCAGCGACGTGCTGGTTGTCTTCAACGTCGACCGACTTGATCATGCCGGACACGTCGGTCGAAAGGCCGACCTTGTCGGCCTCGACATAAGCATCGTCGGTCGACATGTAGGCGCCGCCCTCGAAGTACAGATACGCGCCGACGGTCAGCACGATCGGCAGCAGCAGGAACAGAGCCCAACGCAGCCAGCGCCGGCGCGGCGATTGCGGTTGTTCTTCCGCGATGGGCTTTTGTTTTTCCGCGGTGGACGGCTCGGGCGTGGATCGCCGATCGGAAGGCGGCCCTTTCCGCTTTTCGGGGGCGGTGCGGGCTTGCGGCGGCGCTTCGAGGATGTCCGCGGCCGGCGCAGCCGGGTCGCGGTGGACGGACATAAACTCTCCCCGTTGGTCGATGGTCTCATTTGCCAATGTGTTAGTGCCGGAGCGATGTAAAAATCCCATATCAATCGCATTTGGTATTGAGGAGAATTCATCAATGCGACGGGGTGACATTGCGGCTCTGACGGCGTTTGTCGCCGTTGCAGATCACCTCAACTTTCGGGTGGCGGCGTCGCGTCTCGGCGTGACGCCCTCGGCGCTCAGCCACACGATGCGGCAGCTGGAAGAGAGGTTGGGTGTGCGTCTGCTGAACCGCACGACCCGCAGCGTGTCGCTGACCGATGCCGGACTTCGCCTCGTCGAGAGGCTGCGGCCGGCGGTCACCCAGATTTCGGCGGCGCTGGAGGATCTCGGCGAGGAGGAGAGCCGACCCTTCGGACGGTTGCGTGTTTACGCCACTCATACCGCGGCGGCGGCGGTGATCGCCCCGATCTGGTCGCGCTTTTTGTCGACCTATCCCGACGTCCAGATGGAGCTCCATCTCGACGAGGCGCCGGCCGATATTGTCGCCATGGGTTTTGACGCCGGGATCGGCCCGCAGGACCGGGCGGAGGCCGACATGATCGCGGTCCGCGTCACCGGGCCGATGAAGTTGGTCGTGGTCGGTTCTCCGGCTTATTTTGTCAGGCGCAGGGCACCGCGCACGCCGGAGGACCTCACCCGCCACGATTGCGTTCAGTACCGGCGCGGCGTCGACGGCGCCACGATCGAGTGGCCGTTCGAGCGCGCCGGCAAGTCGCAGCGGATCTCGGTCGACGGCCGGATCACGCTCAACGATCCCGAATTCGCATTAAGGGCAGCCGTCGACGGCCTCGGCATCACCTACACGATCGAAGCGCTGGCCGAACCGTTCCTACGCTCGGGCCAGCTGACCCGCACCCTCGAGGAATGGTCGATGTCGTTCCAGGGATTTTATCTTTATTACCCCGGCCACCGCCAGGTGCCGGCGGCGCTGCGCTGCCTGATCGACATGATCCGCGCATCGCCTCGCGCCAAGATCGCGTCGACCGCGATCGAAAACCCGTTCGCAAGCTCAGATTAGCTCGAGGCCATGGCCCCTCTTTGAGACCGGTTTTTCGACGCCGGCTCGGCCGTCGCTGAGCATTCGCGGCCAAAGGGATCGCGGTGGGGCGGCTTGCCCACCTGGCCCGCGCAACTTAGGATCGCGCGCGAGGCTAACCAGCGGAGACCAGGGCCATGGAATTCGGCGCGTCGATCTTTTTCACCGATTATTCGATCAGCCCAGCCGAGATTGCGGTGGCGCTCGAGGAGCGCGGCTTGGACTCGTTGTGGGCGGCCGAGCATTCGCATATCCCGGTGCCGCGCAAGACCCCCGCACCGGGTGGCGGCGAATTGGCTAAACGCTATTACGATGTGATGGACCCGTTCGTCACCTTGACCGCGGCGGCGGCAGCGACCAAGCGGCTCAAGGTCGCGACCGGCATCTGCCTCGTGATCCAGCGCGATACGATCCAGACCGCAAAGCTCGTCGCCTCGATCGATCAAGTGTCGGGCGGGCGTTTTTTGTTCGGGATCGGCGGCGGCTGGAACCAGGAGGAGATCGAGAGCCACGGCACCGCCTTTGCGACGCGCATGCAGAAGATGCGCGAGCAGATGGAGGCGATGAAGGAGATATGGACCAAGTCGAAGCCCGAATACAACGGCGAGATCGTCAAGGTCACGCAGATGATGACCTGGCCAAAGCCGGTGCAGAAGCCGTGGCCGCCGATCATCCTCGGCGGCGCCTTTCCTTGGGCGGCGCGGCGCGCGGTGCGCTATGGCGACGGCTGGTACCCGAACGCCAGCAGCGGCAATCCCGAGGAATACATGCCGCGTTTCCGCCAGATGGCGCTCGATGCCGGCCGCGACCCCAAATCGTTGCCGGTGACGATCGGCGGCGCGCCCGAGGACGCCGACAAGATCAAGCGCTTCCGCGATCTCGGTGCGGTCGGGGTCAATGTCACCTTGCCGGCCGAAGGCGCCGACCAGATCCTGCCGATCCTCGACCGCTGGGCCAAGCTGAAGCAACAGGTGCAATAGCGCCGCGGACGACGCGCCGCGTCGAGAATTATATCCAGCTGCAACCCGGCCCGGCCGAATAGTCGGCTGCCGGCGAAATGGCTCGGGGTCCCTACGCCAGATAAGAGCCACCGTTGACGTGGACGGTCTGGCCGGTGATGAAGGCGGCCTCGTCCGAGGCTAGAAACAATGCGGTGCGGGCGATTTCCTCGGGTTGCGCCATGCGGCCGAGCGGGATCGCGCGCGCCGCCTCGGCGAGCTCGGCTTCGCTGCTGCCGTAGCGCGGCTGGGCGGTGTCGGTGAGCCCGGGTGCGATCGCGTTGACCCGGATGCGATAGGGCGCCAGCTCCAGCGCTATCGCGCGGGTCATCGACAACACCCCGCCCTTGCTTGCGACGTAATGCACGCCGCGCGGCGAGCCGCGGAACGCCGCACCCGAGGTCAGATTGACGATCGACCCTTGGCGTCCGGCCGCGATCATTACCTTGGCGACCGCCTGCGCGCAGAAGCAGGCACCCTTCAAATTGACGCCAAGCACAAAATCCCAATCGCTCTCGGTCATGTCGAGAAACGGAATGCGCGGGAACACCCCGGCGTTGTTGATCAGCACGTCGACCGGGCCGAGCTCCCGCTCGACGGAGGCGACCATCGCGCGTACCTGATCGAGAGCGCCGATGTCCGCGTGGACCGGAAACGCGCGCCTGCCGCTTTGGCGAACCTGTGCCGCGATGCCGGCGGCAGCGTTTTGGTCATCGAGCCAGTTGATCGCGACATCGGCGCCGGCTTCGGCGAAGGT
>DATKHX010000219.1:0-7512 GCA_035510075.1 Allostellaceae bacterium | reverse complement strand
CCGAGCCCGGCGACGACGCGCTGATCGAGCAGCGCCGTTTTGATCGGGGTCATCTTGCCGGCGAGCTTGCCGGCGAGGTAGGCGCCGTCGAACTCGGGGCCGAGCGGCTCGGGGCCGAGCCCGGCGAGCAGCGGGTGGCGCGCCGCCTCGCTGCGGCGGACATAGTCGAGCAGGCCAAATCGGCGGGCGTCGTTGAAGGTCACGACCGTGCCGTCGTCGAGCGTCAGCACGACGTGGTCGTGCCGTGCCGCCGGCACCGTCGCATCGCCGGTGGTGATCCGGCCCGACATGCCGAGGTGGAGCAGGAGCAGGCCGTCCGCGTCGAGCTCAATCAGGATGTACTTGCCGCGCCGGTTGAGCGCACCGATCCGCGCGCCGCGCAGCCGCTCGGCGAGCTCCGGCGGAAACGGCCGGCGCAGGTCGGGCCGGCGCAATTCCGCGCGCGCGATTCGCCTGCCGGTCATCTTCAGCGCCAGGCCGCGTCGGACGGTTTCGACTTCTGGAAGCTCAGGCATTCTCTCCGCCGTCATTCCCGCGAAAGCAGGAACCCAGGGCAGCCTGCTCCCGAACAATGAGCCTGGACCACCGCCTTCGCGAGGGTGACGATATCCTGCCGGTGCCACTCATTGTAGCGGAACTCGCCGGCCGCGACGTGGCGCGCGCGGTCCGATGGCGGTATCTTCCTGCCCGATGGACGAGGAAGAGACAAGCGGCGCGGCGGCGCGCGATTACGGTCACCTGCCCGAGGACGAGAAGGCGCCGATCGTGCGGGCGATCTTCGACAGCGTCGCGCAGCACTATGATTTGATGAACGACCTGATGAGCGGCGGCGTCCACCGGTTGTGGAAAGCTGAAATGGTGGCGCGGCTGAAGCCGCGGCCGGGTCAGCGTCTGATCGACGTGGCAGGTGGCACCGGCGATGTCGCGCTGCGCGCCCTGCCGCGGCTCGTGCCAGAAACCGGCGCGTCGGCGGGGGGCGGCGCCGTCGTCTGCGACGTCAATCAGCGCATGCTCGAAATCGGCCGCGCCCGCGCGCTCGACCAGGGTATCCTCAACGGCATCGAATGGCTGGTGGCCGATGCCGAGCGCCTGCCCTTTGCCGACCGCAGCTTCGATCTCTACACGGTCGCTTTCGGGTTGCGGAACGTGACCCATCTCGATGCGGCACTCGCCGAGGCGCGCCGCGTGCTGCGGCCGGGCGGCCGGTTCATGTGCCTCGAATTCACGCCGGAAATAGCGCCGCTGCTGCAGCCGCTCTACGATCTCTACAGCTTTCACGTCGTGCCGTTGCTCGGCCAGATCGTTACCGGCGACCGCGACGCCTATACCTACCTCGTCGAAAGCATCCGCGGTTTCCCGCGCCAGGGCGAGCTTGCCGAGTTGATCGCCGGCGCCGGGCTGGAGCAGGTCCGATACCGCAACCTGACAGGGGGCGTTGCTGCGCTTCACTCGGCTTGGCGGCTTTGACCCGGCGCAGCCCAAATTCGGGCTGCTGCGCAGCCTGCGCAACCTTGCCCGCCTCGCCGCGATCGGGCTGACCCTGGCGCGCCACGACGCGCTGTTTCCGTTTGCCGGCGTGCCAGCCGTCGCATTTTACCTGCGGGTCGCCGGGCTGTTCGCGCGACGGCGCGCTCGCCTGGCGGCGCGCCCCGGCCAACGCCTCGCCGCAGCCCTCGACGAGCTCGGCCCGGGGTTTATCAAGCTCGGCCAAATGCTGTCGACGCGGGCCGATCTGTTGGGCGAGGAGATCGCCGCCGATCTCGCGAGCCTCCAGGATCGGCTGCCGCCCTTTCCGGGTGCGGCAGCACGCGCCGCGATCGAAGCGGAATTCGCGCTGCCGCTCGAAACCCTGTTCCAGTCCTTCGACGAGACTGCGATCGCCGCCGCCTCGATTGCGCAGGTTCATTTCGCCTGCACCACCGACGGGCAGGAGGTCGCGGTCAAAGTGCTGCGGCCGGGGGTTGCTGAAGCCTTCGCTCGCGATCTCGAGTTGTTCTTGTGGCTCGCGGTGCTGATCGAGCGTCTGCAGCCGGCGTTGCGCCGATTGAAACCGGTCGAGGTCGTCCGCACCCTGGCCGAAATCGTGGCTTTTGAGATGGATCTGCGCTTTGAGGCGGCGGCCGCTTCCGAGCTTGCCGAAAATTTTGCCGGCGACCCGGATTTTCGCGTGCCGCATATCGATTGGTCGCGCACCGGCCGCGGCGTGTTGACCCTGGAGCGGATGGAAGGGGTGCGCATCGACGACCGAGCCGGGCTGAGCGCCGCCGGGCATCGGATCGACCACGTCCTGGCGAAGGCCGCCGGCGCCTTTTTCAAGCAGGTGTTTCGCGACGGCTTTTTTCACGCCGACCTGCACCCCGGCAACATGTTCGTCGATGCGTCGGGAGCGATCGTCGTCATCGATTTCGGGATCATGGGGCGGCTCGACCGCGCCACCCGCTGGTATTTGGCCGACATGCTGGTCGGCTTTCTGACCGGCGATTACCGCCGTGTGGCGGAGGTGCATTTCGCCGCCGGCTACGTCCCGCGGACACGATCAATCGATGCTTTCACCCAGGCCTGCCGCGCAATCGGCGAACCGATCCTCGGCCGGCCGTTGCAGGACATCTCGGTCGCCCGCCTGCTGGCGCAGCTGTTCCGCGTGACCGAGCAGTTCGACATGGAAACCCAGCCACAACTGCTGATGCTGCAAAAGACGATGGTGCTGGTCGAGGGTGTGGGCCGCCGCCTCGATCCCAAAATCAACATCTGGACGTTGGCGCAGCCGCTGATCGAGAGCTGGATGCGCGACAATCGCGGCCCTGAGGCGCAATTGCGCAAGCGGCTCGAAACCGTTGCCGACATGATCGAGCGGTTGCCGCGGCTCGTCGAGAACCTCGACGCCTTGATCGGCGACATCGCGCGCGACGGGGTTTTGCTGCATGCCGAGTCGATCGCCTCCCATGCGGAGGAGCAAGCCAAGCGCGCCTATCTCGCGGTGATCCCGCTGTGGCTCGCGGGGGCCGCGTTAGTGGCGATCGCCGTCGCCCTCGTCTTGCGGCACTAGCGGTGCAATTCGATCGGAAACGCCTTAACGCTCTTCCTGGACCCCCGCTTTCGCAAGGGTGACGACAACCTGTCGATGTGACGTAATTCATCTTTGGCTGGGCGCGGAAACCATGCTTGGACACATGTCGTTTGGCGTCGAAAACCCGGCCCTCTCCGCCACTTTCTATGACGAGGTCTTAGCGCCGCTCGGATACGTCCGAGTCTGGACAAAACCGCACGCGGTCGGCTTCGGGGAAAGAGGCGCGGGAGACAAACTGGCGCTTTTCGAGAAACCCGGGCAAGCGACGGCTCCGGGTCCCGGTTTTCATCTGGCTTTCGATGCGCGAAGCCGCGACACGGTGGATGCGTTCCACGCGGCGGCTCTACGCACCGGCGGCACGGATGCCGGTAGACCGGGGCCGCGACCGCAATACGGCGCGACTTATTATGCGGCTTTCATCTTCGATCTCGATGGCCATAAGCTGGAGGCCGTTCATCAGTGACCGGGAGCGCCAGATGAAAATCACGCGAGTCGAGACCGGCATTGTCGCCTTGCCGAACGACGAGCCGCTTGCCGGGTTCTCCGAAAACCCGAACGCGAAGAACCCGATCGTGTGGCTGCGGCTCGGCACCGACGAGGGTGTGGAAGGGCTCGGCGTCACCTATTTCGGCGGTGCGTTGACCCGCACCCTGCGCCATGCCGTCGACGATCTGGGCGCGCTCGCGATCGGCGAGGACCCGATCCGGGTCGAGGCGGTCGCGGCCAAATTGCGCACCGCGGCGGTCAGCGCCGGCCCCGCCGGCATCTTCACGATGGCATTGTCGGCGATCGACGTCGCACTGTGGGACATCAAGGGCAAGGCGCTCGGCCTGCCGTTGTGGAAATTGCTCGGCGGCGGGCGCGACCATATCGCGACTTACGCCAGCGGTGCCCTGCGCCGCGGCTTGAAGCTCGACGAGGCGCTGACCGCGGCGCAGCGGTTGCGCGAAAAAGGCCATCGCCAGACCAAGATGCAGCTTGGCCTGCCCGGCGTCACCTCGCCGGCGCGAGAGGTCGAGCAGGCGCGGCTGATCCGCCAGGCGGTCGGCCCCGACATGGAGCTGATGTGCGACATCAACCAGCGCTGGCGGCCTGAGCAGGCGATCGATATAGGAAAACGCGTCGAGGATGCCGGGGTCGGCCTCTATTGGCTCGAAGACGTGACGGCGCACGACGACTACGCCGGCTTGGCGCGCGTCACCGCGGCATTGGCGACGCCGGTGGCGGGCGGCGAGTATTTGTACGGCATCGTGCCGTTCCGCCACATGCTGGAGGCGCGCTCGGTCGACATCGTGATGATCGACCAGGTGCGCTCGGGCGGGGTGACACCGTGGCTCAAGATCGCCGGTATGGCCGAGGCCTTCAACCTGCCGGTCGTCAGCCACGGCGTCCCGGAAATCCATGTCCATCTGGTCGGCGCCGCGGCGAACGGGCTGACCGTCGAATACATGCCGCGCCTCTTCCATCTGTGGGAAGAGGTGCCGGTCCCCGAGAATGGCCTCTTGGCGATGCCGACCGCCCCTGGCCTCGGCCTCAAATTCAGCGACGACGCGATTCGCCGCTTCGGGCTGTCTTGATTCGAAGAAGGTCAAGCCACCCGAGCGCATACCAGTCGAGATCAGCCGACCGCGACAAAATACCTCCCTGCGGGCGACAAAGGTTAGGTCTCCCAAATTCACCCGGACAACCCTGTTGATCCTCCGTAAACGAAGGTGTGCAACCATGCCCTCCTCGGCCGCCTATGACCCGGCTGGTTCGAGGACCCTCGTCTGCGAACACGAACCTGATATATAATTCTGCACACAGCTCCTTCCCGCGAACCGCATTACCTTAGGGCGAGATGGCAACAAATTTCCTTTTGGGCGCCGCCCGAAGCGTCCTCGAGACTCGCCTGATCAGGCGTATCGTCGAAGGCCTCGATTTGCATTCCGACAATCGGATGCGCGAGCGCGGCATGCTCGCGCAGGCGTTCGAATTCACGAAGATGAACGGGGTTAGTGGTGACTACTTCGAATTTGGTCTATACGACGGCCGAACCTTTATCTATGCCCACCAGATGAAGCATCGATATCGGTGCGCCGACATGATTCTTTGGGGTTTCGACTCTTTCAAGGGCCTGCCGCAAATCGATGATGTCCGTGACAATACCTGGAGCGATGGGCAATACGCTTGCTCCGAGACCGACCTTAGAAAAATACTACGAAGTGAGGGACTAAGAGATCAGGAGTACCGGCTCGTCCCCGGATATTATGAATATTCGCTGAACAACGAGCTGCACGACAAGCTCGCTGGTCGCCGAGCCGCTATCGTTTACATAGATTGCGACCTCTACACCTCTGCAAAACTGGTGCTCGATTTTCTGCCTCGTTACCTCGTCGACGGGACGATAGTGTGCTTTGACGATTTCTATTGTTACAAAGGGAGTCCAGATCAGGGAGAGCAGAGGGCCCTCTCCGAGTTTCTGGCGGGAAACAACCACATCCGGTTCTTGCCTTGGTCAGATTATAGCCCGGTCGGCAAATCGTTTATCGTCCGTGTTGGGCAATGATCGCCGCCACCGGTGAGGCCGCATCACCGCGCGCGAGCGAGTTCACCTGCAACCTCCATCAGCCTGATGCGGGCGAGTGGCGGGCGCTCAGGCGGCGGATGTCTCCGGAGGCCGCTTTCTTCGGGGGTGGCTGGATCGAAGCTTGGGCCGAAAGCTATCTCCCTCACGGGCGGTGGCGCGGGCCATGCCGGTACCTGTCGGTGCGCAACGCACGTGGCGAATTGACCGGCGTATTCCCATTCGCGAGGATGAAATTCGGCCCGGTCGAATTCCGTGTCGGCGGCGGGCATTTTCTGCCCTATCGCAGCGTCGCGCTTGCTGCCGTCACCGACTCGAGAAGGGATACGTGCGCGGCGATGGCCGAGGCGCTGATCGATTACGCGCCCTGGCGCCTCGGGCTGCGCATCGGCGCGATTTCCGATCACGATGAATCATCTCGCGCGATCGCAACCGCGCTCGCCGCCCGGGGATGGCACGTCGGAATGCGGAAATTGGGTCAGTGCTTTGTCCTGCGGGCACCCGCAAACGCCGCCCGGTTCAACGAAGTATCCGGCGGAATGATCAAGCGAGCGAATTATTATGAGCGCCGGATGAGGCGGGCGGGAAGTGTTGCGATCACCGAATTTCGCTCCATCGACAGTAACCGTTGGCGCGCTGCCCTCGAGGACGCGGCGGCCATCGAAAGTAATTCCTGGCTTTCTGGCGAGGATGGCCACCTTCTTTTCGCAACTCAGGCAGATATAAATTTTTGGGCACGTGCCGTGTGTGACGATTTTTTGCACGAGGCGATAACGCTCTGGATTATGTATTTTAACGGACGACCGGCTTCATTCTCGCTAACCCTCGACGCAGGCGGGACAAAGTTTATTTTGGCAAATCTTTACGACGAGCGCCTCAAAGATCATCGGACGGGTAATATTTTGGCCTATTACATAATTTCACGGGCGATCGAGCAGGGTTACAAGCTGATCGACTGGGGGTTGGGAGATTCGGGGTACAAGCGGCTCTGGGGCGCAGAGCCGGAGCATACGCTATACGATCTGCTGGCGCTCCCGCCTGGTCCGATCAGCGGAATCATAAAATGGGCGATCGAGCGGCGGTCGCCTTACCGGTTTTGAACGCGCGCATGCCATTTACGTTTGTCGGCCGTCCCCTATCGAGCCTGCCGGGTCTCGCCCGCCTCAATCTCCGTTATCTCGCTGGCTATAGTGCCGAATGCATCGCCGACTATTGGTACGGTATCAACACCCGCGCGTCCTGGCGCGGCGCCGAAAGCCTCGCAGCATTGACTACGCTGGGCGGCAAGACCGATGCTCATCCTTACGAGGGAACACCGTTCGGCACCATATCGTCTGTTCTCGATCATCTGCCCAGCGATGTCTCGAACTACTCCTTCGTCGATTACGGATCCGGCAAAGGGCGAGTTATTCTGATGGCGTCGCGGCGAAAATTTCGCGAGGTGATCGGAGTAGAGTTTGCCGAATCCTTACACCAGCTTGCCGAGATCAACATCTCTCGGTTCAAAGGAAATATCACCAGCCCTGTTAAATCTGTGCTCTGCCGGGCCGAAATGTTCGGGATCCCCGACGGACCATGCATCCTCTATTTCTTTAATCCGTTCGAGGCCGGTGTCGCTGACAAAGTGGTGTGCCGCGTCGTCTCGTCGTATCTCGCGCGGCCGAGACATCTCATGATAGTCTTGTACCACCCCATGCTACTTCATGCTTTTGAGGCGAAAGGATGTTTCCATCACCGTTCGACAATCACGGAAAGCTTTCTGAGCGGCCTCAGTCATTCGACGCGTTACGCAATACGCATACTCGAAGCAAGATAGAGCCGTCGGCTTTGATCCCCTCGGACGGTCGGCGATCGTCTGTAATTGCCGCGCGCCCACGCC
>DATKHX010000218.1:0-6707 GCA_035510075.1 Allostellaceae bacterium | reverse complement strand
CGGGAAGACCCTCTCGGCGCTCGTCGTCACTTATGCCCCGGGTGGCAAATCGGGCAAGCATCACCACGCGGGGAATGTGTTCGCCTATGTCCTCTCCGGCGCCATTCGATCGGAGAACTCCGCGACCGGCCCGGCAAAGGTGTACGCCGCCGGCCAAAGCTTCTTCGAGCCGCCCGGCAGCGAGCATCTGGTCAGCGAAAACGCGAGCACGACCGAACCCGCAAGTCTGCTCGCGGTCTTCGTCGCCGATGATGGAGCGCGATTGACGACCTTCGACAAATAAGCCCGCGAGGATGGCTGCGCCGAATGAGGCTGCGCGTCGGCGCGGAATTCCTATTCGGGGAAGCCGGAGCGCGCGCGAAACGCTCGACAGCCTCCGGCCGCCCGCGCGGCAAGATCGTGATCGAGGTTGGCGACGGCGATCTGCTGCCGTGAGCGGCGTCTCAGCGGATCACGGCGGCACGACGAAATTCGGCGATCTCGCTCGCAGCATAGCCGTGCTCGGCTAGAACCGTGTCGGTGTCGGCGCCGAATTGCGGCGGCGGGGTTTCGATGCTGGGGCCGCCATCGACGAATTTGAACGCGGCGAGCGGCACCGAGAAGCCGCCCTCGACCCCCGGCGCACTCTCATGGCGGTGGGTTACGCCGCGCGAGACGAACTGCAGGTCACGCACCGATTCGGCGAGCCGCCGCACCCGCGCCGCCGGCACGTGGCGCGCCTGGAAGAATGCTTCCCACTCGTCGGCGGTCCGGGTTTTTAGGATGTCGGCGAGCAATGCCGCCTCGCGGTCGCGGTCATGGTCGCGTGCCTCGTTGTCCGCCTTGATCATGTCCGGCCGCTCCAGTGCCAGCCACAGCCGGCGCTGCTGGCGCAGATTGCTGGCGCCGAGCATGACGAGGCCGTCCTTGGCCTCGTAGCAGCTGTTTGTCGCATGGGCGTGGCGATTGCCCGAAGGCTTGGGCTCGGTCCCGTTGCGCAGATAGCCGGTCAGGTGCGAGCTCATCAGGATCATCGCGACATCGAGCATCGCCAGATCGATGCGTTGGCCGCGACCGGTGCGCTCGCGCTGGAACAATGCGCTGGCGAGCGCAAACGCAGCCATCGTCCCGGTCGCGTAGTCGACTGCCGGCGACCCGAATTTTATCGGGCTGACCTCTTCGGTGCCGGTCGTCGCCATCAGCCCGGAGGTCGCCTGGATGACATGATCATAGGCGGTCTGGTTGCCGCGCGGCCCGTCCTGGCCAAATGCCGAAATCGAGCAGTAGATCAGCCGCGGGTTCAGCGCCGCCATCGCCTCGTAACCGAGCCCGAGGGCGTCGAACGAACCCGGCCGATAATTCTCGACCATCACATCGGCGCCCGCGACCAGCCGCTTTAGAATTCGGCGCCCGGCTTCGCTCTTCAAATCGAGCGTGATCGCGCGCTTGTTCGAGGCCTGGGTCAGAAAACCCGTCCCCATCTGACCGCGGTTGAGCGCCCGGTCGGTGCCGGTGCCGCGGGTCTGGTCGGGGTCGTTCGGGTCTTCCACCTTGATCACGTCGGCCCCGAGCACGGCGAGCTGGTAGGCGGCAAACGGCCCGGCCAGCACATGGGTGATGTCGATGATGCGAATACCCTCGAACGGTCGAGTCATATCTCGCTCCTGAAGCGTGGACGAACCAAGGCGAACAAAGCTTAGCCGACGGAAGGCTTCGGGGCGCCGTCCGAAAAAAACCAGAACTCGCCGTCGCGCGGTTCGGCAACCGGGACGAGCTCGCCGTCGAGCGTCAAATCGAAAGCGGTGTAGCCGAGCTCCGACAAAAAGGCGAAGGCGTCGTCGACGCGGTCGCCGGCGCGGGCCAGATGCTGGCTCAACAGCTCGACCACCAATATCGGGCGAAATCGCCGCAGAGTCTGTTTGCCGCCGCGCAGCAAGGCCACCTCCCAGCCTTCGACGTCGGCCTTGATGAAATCGAGCCGGTCGAGGTCGAGCGCGCCAGCGACCGCGTCCAGAGTCGTCAGCCCGACCAGCTCTTGTGCGACGGCTGACCAGCGCTGTTGTGGGCTCCCCAGATGCGACAGGCCGAAGCCAAAGCTGCCGCCCGCCTTGAGCGGGACGCTCAGGGTGTCGACCCCGCACGAAGCACCGAGCGCCACCGGCACCACCGAAACATTGCCGAGCCGGTGCAAGCTCACCACCATGCGTAGGATTGCGCGCGCATAGCTGCCGGGCTCGAAGGCATAAACCCGGCCCGAGGAGGCAGCGTGCGCGAACAGCTTGGTGTGCTGCCCGGCATGCGCCCCGACATCGAAGACGACGGCCGACGGCGGCACAAACCGTGAGATCGTGGCGAACAGGTCCCGATGGTGCTGCTGCATTGTCGCCTTGAACAGATGGGCGACGAAGCTGCCCGACAACCTCCAGCGATAGGGTTCGAGGCGCACCTTGCGTCCGCCGCCGTGGTCAGCGGTCGAGACGGTGTTTGTCGATGATCGCCTCGAGCTTGTCGACCACCATGAGCTGTCTCCGCAAAATCGAGGGGCAGTCTACTCGCCGGCCGGGCGGAAGAAAGCGGCATCGTAGGGTGGGGGGCGCCGGGTCACGCTTGCCAGTCGGATAGCCGCCGCTATAGTCGCCGGGGCCGTTAATCCTGGTCTTGTCGAGGATGCCGATGCCGCTTCGATCGCTCGCTGCGCGGGCTGCAGTGCTGCTTGCCCTGCTGTTCGCCTCGGTAACGGCTCGCGCCGCTGAATTCATCGATTCGGCCGGGCGCCGAGTGATGCTTCCCGACCAGATCGCGCGGATCATGCCGGCCGGACCGGCATCGGCGGTTTTTGTCTACGTGCTCGTCCCGGCCAAGCTGATCGGCTGGCCCCTGCCGTTGTCGCGCGCCCAACGCGCGCTGATCCCGGCGAAATACGCCCGCCTGCCGGTTGTCGGCCAGCTTGGCGGACCCTACCCGACCGCGACCGCGGACGACGTGATCCGGCGGCATCCCGATCTGATCGTCGGTTATGGCACGATTTCGCCGCCGACGGTCGCCCTCGCCGACCGGATCCAGCAGCAGACCCACACGCCCTACATCCTGCTCGACGGCAGCATCCAGCTGATGCCGCAAATGTTGCGCCAGTGGAGCCCGATCCTTGGCGCCGGCGATCACGGTCTTGCGGTCGCGAGCTACGCCTTTCACGCGATCGGCGCGCTGCGCGGGCAGCTGCTGATCACCTCGCCCAACGACCGCCCGCTGGTCTATTACGGCCGTGGCCCGGACGGCCTCGAGACGGCTCTGCCGGGGTCGGCGGAGGCCAGCGTCATCGAGCAGGCGGGCGTCATCAATGTCGCAGGTGGCCTCGGCCGGGCCGGGCTCACACGGGTGACGCCAAGCCAGATCATCGGCTGGAACCCGCAGATCATCGTCGCCGAGCAGCGCAGCTTTTACAACGCGCTGCTGCGCAGCCCGCAATGGCGGGGGCTTTCGGCGGTGCGCAGCAAAAAAGTCTACCTGGCACCAGCCGACCCGTTCGGCTGGATCGGCGATCCGCCCGGGGTCAACCGCGCGATCGGGATGTACTGGCTGTCGAGCCTGTTTTACCCCGACCTGTACCAGCAGGATTTGGGAGGTGTGGCCCGCGAGTTCTACCAGCTCTATTACGGGGTGCAGCTGACGGACCGCCAGCTTCAGGCGCTGCTCCGCCCCGCGATCGGCAATGCCGGCCAGTCGCAACAACTGGCCAATGTTCCGCTGCTGGGCGCCGAGCCGCCGCCGATGCCCAACATCCCGCCCGGCACCGGCGCCGCAGCTCCGCCCGCCGGCGGCCGTGGCGGTCAGCGCGGCGCTGCCCCGCCACCCCTGCCGATGCCGAAGCTGCCCGACTCGCCCTGAGCGGCGACGGCCAGCGGGCCGACATCCCGCGTTCACGACTCGGTTGCGCGCACAAAGCACATGATCCCGCGCTGCGGGGTCCAGCACACGATCGCATGGCCCGTCGGGTTGTCGGTGCGCTGCAAGATCTTGTCCGCGGGCACGGCGAGCCAGCTACCGCCGACCATCGCTTCGTAATGATCGGCCTTGATCCGATATTCGGTCGGGCGGCAATCCGCAAGCGAGCAGCACGACACCGTGGTGCCCGGCTGGAGCAGGCTGCGGAACCACGGCGCCAAGGCTGGGTCGGCATCCGGCGGCGGCGCTGCGGAGGCGGAGGCGGCGAGAAGCAGCACGGTGGCGAGGGCAATATGCCTCATCGGGCGCGCTCGGACGGGTGCGACAGAACCAAGGGCATGCTCAAA
Source organism: Allostellaceae bacterium (assembly GCA_035510075.1). GTDB lineage: Bacteria > Pseudomonadota > Alphaproteobacteria > ATCC43930 > CGMCC-115725 > AP-15. The sequence continues at coordinate 2,439 of DATKHX010000218.1, read as the reverse complement.
CGGCTGTTTCGGGTCCGACCCGGAGATCGCCCTGCATCGCCAGCTTAACGCAGGCTGCCTCCGCCTCAAAAAGGCGTTTCGTTAATAACCGTATATAAGTGTTGTATGATCACTATTGACATTTCGTAAGCGAAATTAGATTCCTGAAGAATCGGTCGGAAATGTAGAACCAGGGTCTGCCGACGACCGGATCAGGAGGAAGCCATGCCCGCGGAAGCTGCTCCAACTTCCCTTGGGAAGCACCCGGCGCTAACCGAGACGGTCCCCGTGCTGGTGATCGGGTCCGATCCTTTCTGTCCGGGTGAAATGCCGGCGCCGCATCGGTCGGCTCTCGCCGCGGCGGATGTCGTTTTACATGAAGAGAACGTTGATCCGGTCATCCTGAAGCTCGTCGGGCGAGGGGCTTTTGTCGAGCCGGTCTCGGCCAACGGTCACCCGACGTTCGCGCGGGCGTCGGCGATCGGCCGCGCCCGCAAGCTGGCCGGAGAAGGCTGGCGCGTCGTGTGGCTCGTCGCCGGCGACACCGACCATTTGGCGCTCGACTTCGCCGAGGCAGGGCTCGTCGCCGGTGATTGCACGGCAGCGGATGCTTTCGTCGCCTCCGGGCGCGAGCCGCACATGCTGGCGACCGCTTTGAACGGGCTCGCCGGCTAGCCGGCACCTCACCTTGCGCGCAGGAGGCGCAGAACGCGATCGAGCTGGTCGAGGTTTTGATAATGCAGGGTCAGCGCACCGCCGCGGGCTTTTGGCTCCAGGGTGACGCGCAGCCCGAGTTCGGCGCCGAGGTCGCGCTCCAGCGCCAACGTGTCGGCGTCGCGGATCGGCGGGCGCGGCGGTAAGGGAAATTGCGCGCGGCGCTGCACCAGGCGCTCGGTGGCGCGCACGTTGAGCCCGCGGCGCACGACCTCCTCGGCGAGTGCCGCCGGCTCAGCGGCGGCGAGGAGCGCGCGCGCATGCCCGGCCGACAACTCGCCCTCGTCGAGCCGATGGCGCACCGGCGGCGGCAATGTCAACAGCCGCAAGGTGTTGGCGACATGGCTGCGGCTTTTGCCGACCGCCTCGGCGAGGCTTGCCTGGGTGCGACCGAATTCGGTCACGAGCCGCTTGTAGGCCTCGGCCTCTTCGAGCACCGACAGATCCTCCCGCTGCAAGTTCTCGACGAGAGCGATTTCGAGCGCCTCGGTATCGGCGAGCGCTCGGACGATGACCGGAACCTCGTGCACGCCGACCCGCTGCGCCGCGCGCCAGCGGCGCTCGCCGGCGACGAGCTCGAACGCCGCGTCCTCTCCGGCAGCCGGGCGCACCAACAGCGGCTGCAGCACCCCCTTTTCGCGGATCGACTGAGCGAGCGCGTCGAGTTCCGCCTCGGCAAAGCGCCGGCGCGGCTGCAACGCGCTCGGCCGGATCAGCTCGATTGCGACCCGGCGGGGGCTCGCCGGGTCAAAGGAAACCTCGCCCTCGGCCTCGCCGAACAATGCCGCCAAGCCGCGGCCGAGCGGGCGGCGTTTCGCGCGCTCGCTCATTGCGGCGACGCGCCTGACCCGTTGCGGCGCAATATTTCGGCCGCGAGCTGGATATAGGCCTGCGCGCCGGCGCAGCGGTGGTCGTAGATCAGCACTGGCTTGCCGTGCGACGGTGCCTCCGACACCCGGACGTTGCGCGGGATCATCGTGTCGAAGACTTTGGCGCCGAGATGACCGCGCACGTCGCGCGCCACCGAGTCGCTGAGATTGTTGCGGCCGTCGTACATGGTCAACAACACACCCTGCAATTCGAGGCGCGGGTTCAATGCGCGCTGCACCCGCTCGATCGTGCGCATCAGCTGGCTGAGCCCCTCCAGTGCATAAAATTCGCACTGCATCGGCACCAGCACCGCGTCGGCGGCGACAAGCGCATTGATCGTCAGCAGATTGAGCGACGGCGGGCAGTCGATCAGCACCTCGTCCCAATCGCGCACACGGCTGCGGACCGCGCGGCTCAATAAAAATTCGCGCCGTTCGCGGCCCGTGAACTCGATCTCGGCGCCGCTCAAATCCTGCGATGCCGGGACGATCGAAAGGCCGGGAATTTCGGTCGGCAGCGCCGCGTCGGCCAATTCGGCCTCGCCGAGGATCAATTCGTAGCTGGTCAGCCGGCGCTGGTCGTGCTCGATGCCGAGCCCGGTGCTGGCATTGCCCTGCGGATCGAGATCGATGACGAGCGCTCGGCGACCCATGGCGGCCAATGCGGTCGCGAGATTGATCGCGGTCGTGGTCTTGCCGACGCCGCCCTTCTGGTTGGCGACCGCGACGATGCGCGCGCGGTGGGCGGCCGGACGCGCTCCCGGCTGAGCCTCAGCACTCGTGAGGCTCACGAACGATCTCGTGCAAACGCAGAACGACCCCCCGCGGATCGGCGATGCTGTGGTGCACCGACAGGGTCATTGTCCAGCGTTTGCGC
>DATKHX010000217.1:0-4206 GCA_035510075.1 Allostellaceae bacterium | reverse complement strand
CGAAAGGGGCGAAGAACGTCGCGGTGGCCAAGGACTTTCTCAAATACTTGATCCAGCCCAAAGTCTGCGACGAGTATTTGAAGGTCGGGCTCGGCCGCAATGTTCCGTGCATGCCCTCGATCGTCAAAAGCGACCATTGGTGGTTCGACGATCCCCATCGGGCGGCCTACACCAAACAGGTTTTGCTCGGCCCGACCGTGCCGCAATTCTGGTGCTACAATCCGGCTTATGCCCAGGTCCAGACCGAGCATGTGTGGGGCGAGGGCTGGGCCGACATCATGGCCCATGGGATGACGCCGGAAGCGACGGCGGCGAAGGCGTTCAAGCGGGCCGAGGCGATTTTCGCCAAATACCCGATCGCGCAGAGTTGAGCGGCGCCGGTTCGCCGCCCGGTCGCTGCGTCGGATTGCCGCGGAAAATGGCCGGGAGCCCGGGCTCCCGGCGCACGCGCCGTTCGCGTGGCCGGAAGTCGACGGTTAACTGGTCGCGGCATCCGCCTCTCCGAATCGTGATAATGAGCCTCGATAACAAATTGAGCCCGACGCGCGTCCGGTCTATATTCGTCCCGTCAAACGGCCACCGGAACGCGCCGCGACGCGCTCGCGGGGCGAGCAGGGAAGAAGGAAGGCGGGTATGAACATTCCGACTAGGCGTTCGGTGTTGCGCGGCTCGCTTGCCGTTGCCGCGGCCGGGACGCTGGCGCGCCCCTATATCTCCAACGCCGCCGCGAGCACGGCGACCGTCTGGTGGACGCAGGGTTTCGTCCCCGAAGAGGATGCGGCGTTTCGCAAAGTGGTCGCCGATTACGAGAAGGCGAGCGGCAACACGATCGATTACAGCCTCGTCCCGTTTGCTCCGTTGATGCAAAAGATCATCTCGGCGATCACCAGCGGCGATGTCCCCGATCTGATTTCCCACGACGGCAACGACCAGGTCATCGTCCCGCACAATGCCTGGAACGACAAGGTCCTCGAAGTCACGGATGTCGTCGAAACCCAAAAATCTAATTATCACCCGACGGCCTATCTTGCTTCGCAATACTACAACAACGTCAAGAAGCAGCGCAGCTTTTACCTAATTCCTTTCAAGACCGCGGTGGTGCCGTTCCACGTCTGGATCTCGCTGGTCGAGAAGGGGGGCGGCAAGGTAGCCGACGCCCCGAAAACGTGGGACGCATTTTGGGATTATTTCAAGCCGATGCAGCAAAAGCTGCGCGATCAGGGCATGCGCGGCGTTTATTCGATGGGTTTACAATGCACGACGACCGGGCCGAACGACGGCAATAATCTGTTCCAGGCCTTTCTGATCGCCAATGGCGGCCAGGACATCGTCACCAAGGACGGTAAGCCGCATCTCGACGATCCGGCGGTCAAAGAGGCGGTGATCAAATCCCTCGCCTACATCGCGACCGCCTACAAAGGCGGATACGTGCCGCCGGGGGCGTTGAGCTGGAACGACGCCGACGACAACAACGCCTTTCACTCGAAATTGATGGTCATGGATTTCGATGGCACGATCTCGACCGAGGTCGCGCTATACCACGACAAGGAGCAATACAACGACATTGCCACCCTCGGCCTGCCGGCGAAGAATGACGGCAAGCCGAATGCGGCGCAGCTCGGGATCGGCGGCGCCTTTATCCCAAACGGGGCAAAAAACGTCGAGGTCGCCAAGGAGTTCATGAAATTCCTGATCCAGCCGAAGGTCATGAATGCCTATTTAAAGCAGGGTCTCGGTCGCTGGCTGCCGGCGTACCCGTCGCTGGTCAAGACCGACCCGTTCTGGCTCGACCCAAGCGACCCGCACCGGGCGAATTACGTGCGCGAAGGCCTGATCGACCCGACGCTGGTGTACTATCCGGTGTTCAATCCCGGCTGGTCCGAGGTCAACGCCACGCAAATCTGGGGATCGGCCGAGGCCGACGTCATCAGAAACGGCTTGACGCCGGAGCAATCGGCGGACAAAGCGTTAAAGAAGATAGAAACGATCCTGGCAAAATACCCGATCGTGCAGAGCTGAGAGGCGGTCATGGCAAGCGTATCGGTTATCGAGGCCGGCCGCCCCGTACTGGGGCGCCGGTCGCTTCTGCGCACCTGGCGCGGCGGTCTGCAAGGCTCGGAGTTCGCCTGGGCCATTGCTTTTTGTATCCCGTATGTCGGGGTGTTCCTCGCCTTTGTCGCTTATCCCATCGTTTACGGGCTGTGGCTCGGGCATAACCCTGCCCTCTACTTGGAATTGTGGGACGACCCGATCTTTCAGATGACGATCGTCAATACGATCCTGTATCTGGTGATCGGCGTAAACGTCAAAATGTTCGGCGCTCTGCTGCTGTCCGGCTTCTTCATGCGCCGCGGCTGGTGGGTCAAGGGGCTGCTGATGATTTACGTGCTGCCCTGGGCGGTCCCGGCGCTGCCGACCTTCATCTCGATCCACTGGATGCTGAACAGCCAGTGGGGCCTCGTCAACAACGTGATTTGGGATCTGTTCCACGTCGACGGCCCGGGCTGGCTCGATACCTCGCGCTGGCTGGCGCTGGGCTCGGTCATCGTTTCGTATATTTGGAAGAACATGCCGTTCTGGACCGTGATCCTGCTCGCCGGCAGGATGTCGATCCCGCAGGAATTGTACGAGGCGGCAGAGGTCGACGGCGCCACCGGGCTGCGCCGCTTTGCCCATATCAGCTTCCCGCTGCTCGCCAACCTGTATCTCGTCTGCACCCTGCTCTCGACGATCTTCACGCTTGGCGACTTCAACACGGCGACCTTCATCTCCGGCGGCGGCCCGGCGCTAACGACCCATGTTCTGGCCACTCTGGGCATCCGGGACGCGTTCGAGATCGCCCGACCCGATCTCGGCGTCGCCGCGGTGATGACCGCCTTGCCGCTGATGATACCCTTGGTGCTGATCTTGATGCGCAAGCTGCGTACTTCGGAGGTGCAATTATGAGCGCGGTTCTGCTCGATACCCGGGCGGCGCGGCGACGGTCTGCCGTCGGCGCGAAGGCGAAGAACTACCGGCTGCGTCGGGTGTGGACCGAGGTCGCGTGCCTGGCGTTTGCCGCGGTGCTGATCGTGTGGACTTTGGCCCCGATCTACAACATGGTCATGGTCGCGCTCGAGTCGCATAATGACGTGTTCACCAACAACATCTGGCCGGCGCAGCCTTCCGCCTACAGCTTCTGGATCGTCATCACCGAGGGCTACTGGTATCTCGAATATTTCTGGCACCAGTTCGGCAACAGCCTCTACATCGGCGTGATGACGGTCTTCTTTACCTTGTTCATCGCCTCCCTGGTCAGCTTTTCGGTCAGCCGGATGCGGCTGCGCAACGGCTGGCTCCTGACCAACGCGGCGTTGCTGACCTACGTGATCCCGGCCTCGTTTTTGGCGATCCCGCTCTACCGGATCATGCAGGGCTACGGCCTCGGCAACAACGTCTGGTCGATCATCGCGGTCGAGGTGACCTTTGCCACACCTTATGCGATCTTCATCTTTCAGCAATACGGCCGCAGCATCCCGATCGAGCTCGACGAGGCGGCGCGGGTCGATGGTGCCACACCATGGCAGGTCTATTTCAAGATCTACCTGCCGATGATGGCCCCAGCGTTGGTCGCGGTCGGCACCTACGCGTTGCTGCTCGCCTGGAACGAATACCTGTACCAGTTCCTGCTGCTATCGGATAAGCGCAGCATGACGGTGCCGGTGGCGCTCGCCCAGTTCCTCAACAGCGACGAGTCGCCGTGGAACTACATGATGGCGACCGCGATCATCTATGCGGTCCCGCCGGTCGTGATCTACTACCTGTTCCGTGGCCGCATGACCTCTGGCCTGACCATGGGCGGCGTCAAGGGCTAGAGCGCTTTCCGAACCGTCGTTCCCGCGAAAGCGCGGGCGAGCGGGGGCGACGAAGGGGGTCGCGCGCGGAGCTGACCGCGCGGGTGGAGCGCGGTTTGACCTGCCGCCCATCGCGCGGCGGCTACTCCTGCGGGTAGCGCCAGACCGTCGCCGGCTGCGCGGCGGTTTCGTCGATCGTCCACTGCGGCAGCGCCAGCCCCGAGCCGACATCGCTGAACACCATCCGCACGCGAGTGCCGATGCCGACCCGCCTGACCATGTCGGGCGGCGCCAGCTGTCCGTCGGGGGTGGCGAGGTTTCCTACGACGCGCAGCGCCTCGTCCGCGGTCGGCTCGCCCTTTTGCGTGTCGAG
>DATKHX010000216.1:0-2760 GCA_035510075.1 Allostellaceae bacterium | reverse complement strand
CGGATCGCGATAGAGCGGCACCAGCTCGCAGAGCGGGCGGTCGCCGATCACCACGCCCGCGGCATGGGTCGAGGCATGCCGGTAGAGCCCTTCGAGCTTGAGCGAAATCTCGATCAGCCGTGCCACCGCCTCGTCGTCATCGCGCGCCTGCTGCAAAGCGGGCTCGCCGGCGATCGCCTTTTCCAATGTGACCGGATGCGCCGGGTTGTTCGGCACCAGTTTGCACAGGCGATCGATCTGCCCATAGGGCATCGCCAGCACCCGGCCGACATCGCGCAACACCGCGCGCGCCTGCAATTTGCCAAAGGTGATGATCTGCGCCACCCGATCGCGGCCGTATTTCTTCTGGACGTAGCGGATCACCTCGTCGCGCCGGTCCTGGCAGAAATCGATGTCGAAATCGGGCATCGACACCCGCTCGGGGTTGAGGAACCGCTCGAACAGCAGGCCAAAGCGCAGCGGGTCGAGATCGGTGATCGTCAACGCCCAGGCGACGACCGAGCCGGCGCCCGAGCCGCGCCCCGGCCCGACCGGAATGCCCTCGCGCTTCGCCCACTGGATGAAGTCCGCGACGATCAGGAAATAGCCGGCAAACCCCATCTGGATGATCGTGCCGAGCTCGAATTCGAGCCGCTCGCGATAAGGCTGCACCTCCTCCGCGCCGAGCCCGAGCTTCGCCAGCCGCAGGTCGAGGCCAGCCGAGGCAGCGCGGCGCAACGCGGTCTCCTCGCTGTCGCCTTGGGTAATCGGAAAAGCCGGCAGGATCGGCTGACGCGGTTGCGGAACAAAGGCGCAGCGCCGGGCGATCACGAGGGTGTTGTCGCAGGCCTCCGGCAGGTCGGCGAAGACCTCGCGCATGTCAGCCGCCGGCCGGAAGTAGTGACATGGCGTCAGCCGCTTGCGGTCGTTGTCGGCGACCGACTTGCCCTGCGCGATGCAGATGAGGGCATCATGCGCCTCGTAAAAGTCCCGGTCCGGGAAATAGGCTTCGTTGGTGGCGACGAGCGGCAAATCGTGACGATAGGCGAGCTCGACGAGGCCAGGCTCGCTGCGCGCCTCCTCGCTGCCGCCATGCCGCATCAGCTCGATATAGAGGCGGCCGGGAAACGCCGCCTTTAGATCGCCGAGAACCGCCTCAGCCGCCTCGCCTTGCCCTTCGGCGAGGAGCCTGCCGACCGGCCCCTTCGGCCCGCCGGAGAGGCAGATCAGCCCGCCACTCGCCGCGGCGATGTCGGCGAGCGCCACCGCCGGCTCCGAGGCGCCGTCGCCCTCGATGAAGGACCGGCTGACCAGCGCCAACAGGTTGCGGTAGCCGGTCTCGTTCTGCACCAGCAGAACCAGTCGGTCGGGCTCGGCGATCGGGCGCCCCAGCGCGCCGTTGGCGCTGTCCTCGCGCGGCGAGAGTGCAACCTCGCAGCCGATAATCGGCTGCACCCCGGCGGCGGCGCAGGCGGTGGCGAATTCGAGCGCGCCAAACAGATTGCCGCTGTCTGTGATCGCCACCGCCGGCATGCGCTCGGCCTTGCAGCGCGCGGCCAAATCTTTGATCGTGATCGCGCCCGCCGACAGCGAATACGCGGTGTGCACGCGCAGGTGAATGAAATCGGCTAATGGCATGCGTCAGCATCGCACGCGCCGTCGTCGAATTCACCGCCCTCGCGCGCCCCACAGGGAATGCGCCGGCCAGGCGACCCGTGTCGGCGCCCGAAACCCGCGACTGCATCCTCCGATTCGGGCGCCCGGGCTACCCCAGGGATTTCAGGTGGCCGTCTTCGAGCGCGACGATCCGGTCGAGGCGGCGGGCGAGGTCGAGATTATGGGTCGCGACCAGCGCCGCGAGACCGGTACGGCGGACGAGATCGACAAGCGTGTTCATGACGCCGTCGCCGGTGGCGTGGTCGAGGTTGCCGGTCGGCTCGTCGCCGAGCAGGATTTTCGGGTCGTTGGCGAGCGCGCGGACGATCGCGACGCGCTGCTGCTCGCCGCCCGAAAGCCGCGCCGGCCGGTGCGCGGCGCGCGGCGCCAGTCCCACCCCGGCGAGCAGGGCGGCGGCCTTCTCGCGCGCCCGCGCCCGGCCGCCGCCGGCGATCAGCTGCGGCAGCATGACGTTTTCCAGCGCCGAGAATTCGGGCAGCAGGTGGTGAAACTGGTATACGAAACCCAGCTCGGTGCGGCGCAGCAATGTGCGGCGCTCGTCGGACAGGCTGCCGCAATCCTCGCCGCCAATCAGCACCGCCCCGCCGTCCGGGCGTTCAAGCAGCCCGGCGACGTGCAGCAAGGTGGACTTGCCCGCGCCCGACGGGCCGACCAGGGCCACGACCTCTCCCGGCTGCAATGTGAGGTCGACGCCGTCGAGCACGACGATCTCGGCACCGCCGCTCTTGAAGACGCGGCGGACCCCGCGCAATTCCAGCGCCGGCGCGCCCTCTTGGGAGCCGCCGCGCGCTTTCTCCCTCTCTCCCGCGGGGGAGAGGGTTGGGGAGAGGGGTCGATTTACGCGGTCCGGTGCGGGGCTGCCCCCCTCGCCCTGCCCTCTCCCCCCATTGGGAGGAGAGGGTCTCTTAATCAAAGGGCTATTCTGAGAGGCGGCCATCACTCGTAGCGCAACGCCTCGACCGGGTCGAGCCGGGCGGCGCGCCAGGACGGGTAGAGAGTTGCGAGAAACGACAACGCCAGTGCCATGATCACGACCGTCGCGACCTCGCTCACATCGATCCGCGCCGGGATGCGGGTGAAGAAGTAGATCTCGGCCGAGAACAG
>DATKHX010000215.1:0-18236 GCA_035510075.1 Allostellaceae bacterium | reverse complement strand
GACGGCGCAGGTGCTGGCGTTTTTCGTCTCGGTGCGCGAGCGCTGCGGCCTCGACCCGGAATTCGCCGAAAGCTTCGCAAACTCGTGGACCGCAGCACCGCGCGACATCGAAGCGGCAGTCCCGATCAACTGAGGCGGGTTGCGCCATTTCCTCGTCGTCCCCCGCGCAGTAGGCGCAACCGTGAGGTTGCTCACCCCCGGCCCCGCCCTCGCGCACGACCGTTCAATCCGCTCGCAACCCTTCCTTCGCGACGGTCGCAGAAAGCACCCTCCCGTAATTTCGATCAGCGCGTTGTCGCCAAAAAGTGGTCGGCGGGAAGCCCTCTCCGCCGACCACGTCTCGCGCCCGGACGATCAGGGCACCGCGACGTAAGTTACAATCCCGCTCGTGATCAAGTTGATGCCGGCAGCGATCTGATGATTGTTCGGTGACGCCGCCCGCGTCGCGGCAAGCGCCGCCGCCATGTCGATCACCCCGACAAATTTCGGGGTCCCAGGAGCCCAGTCGGCGTAGAGGCCGATCGCCTTGCCGGTATTGGGGCTGGTGTAGGCGGTGACCGTATGGGGATCAAACCCCGCCGAGAAACCTGCCCCGTCAGGCGTGTTTGGCATTACCCCGACCACCCAATCCACAACGGTGGGGTTGGCGCCGCCGGTGCCCGATGCCGGTTGCAGCTGCAGGACCGCAAACGTGTTGCCGCCGAATTCCCCGGTGACGATCGCCAGGTGCGAGGATCCCTGAGCGACCGATATGCCCGAGGTCCCGGCGGAGAAGGGCAGGCTCGTACCGGTTATATCGAACAGCGTAGATGGCGAGGTCCAGCTGCCCGCGGGGCTCCCCGGCGTCAAAACGTTTTGGCTCAAATCCGCCAGGTAGACATTGTTTGTGAACTCGACCGACGACAGCGCGATTCCCGTCGAGCAGTCTTCGGCTGCCGAATCCGGCTCGCCGCCGGTCGAAATCGCGCGATCGAATTCGCCCGATATCCCGCCGGTTGCCGAATTGGTCGACAGCAGCACGTAATTGTTTGCTTCGTTCGGCGAAAGGATCAGGTTGCGGCCTGGATCGATCGAGATGTCCTCCGAGATTTTCTGCTGCGTTTTGAAAGGGACTTGAAAGGTATTGTTGGAAAGATTCAAGATCTGTACGCCGTCGCCCGAGGGACTCGTAGATAATCCGCCCGCAATGGCGGCGGTGTTCGACAACGCATTGATCGCGACGCCGCAATTATGGCACGCGCCGCCAGAGAAGGACGCCGTCCCGGTGAGCCCGCTCGTCAACGTGTTGGTCAGCGTCTTCCCGCTGATCAGGTAGACCGACGTATTGTTTGCCGTGCACACGACCTGCCCGGTCGCCGGGTTGCCGGCGCAGGAGTTGACTTCGCTCGCGGTGGCAATCGCGGCGGACGAGCCGCCCGGCGTCGGCTCGATCTCGACAGCGCCGACGCCTGTCGTGCCGCTGCCCCAACTACCCTTCGGGACGTAAGCCGTGACGGTGGTGCCGGTGACGACGCCCATCGAGCTCGTCGGGAGGCAGGCATTGAGGATCGGGATCGTTCCCTTGACCATCAAGATCGAGCAGTTCCCGCCGGCAAAACCGTCGATGGTGTCGACGACCTGCGCGAAATAGGTGCCCTGGGCGAGCGAACCGGGGATCTCGAAGTTGAAGCGATCGGTGCTTCCAAGGATCCTCGTGATGCTGACTGCGGTAGCGTCAGCTTCACCAGCTACAGGGCCGCCGGCACCAACCGTGCACGTGGGCGCCACCTTGATCGTCACATTTGAAGCCGGGATTCCCGAGGGGCCCGTCCCAATTGGAACGCCCGAGGCGGTCACGTTGACAAAGCTGACGCCCGCTACACCGGTACCCGGAGTGACCGCGGTATTTTGTTTGATTGTACTTCCGGCAGCAGCGCAGACCGCTGGGAACAGTAACGCGGCAAAGGCGAGGGTCGTCGCGAATGCCCTCCCGAGACCGGCGGAGATAACTAGGATCTGCTGGTTGCGATGACGGCGGAGGCGTTGTGAGAGGATCAGGGCCATGAAGCTCGCCCACAATAGGGTTAAAAGCATATCGGGTTCGGGCACGATCGAGACGGGACCGCCGAGTGTGGGGGCGGTAAACGAGGCATCGATGGTTTCCGTCACGGGCGGGCTGCCGACGGTGATCGATGTCGGGCTCAGGGTGCCGCTCAGCATCGCCTCGACAGGCTGGGGGCTGGTTCCGCCGACCGCGAACGGCATGCCGTCGAGTGATTCCCCATCGGCACTCAATGAAAAATCGCCCAAATCTAGCGTCTGGGTGGTGCCGTCGGAAAACTGCACCGTCAAGCTCAGGCTGCTGAACTGCACCGTGGTCGTTACCGGGAAGTCAGGCGGAGAGTCGACGCCGGCGTCAGAATTTGGACCGGTTTGATTAACGATATCGAATTCTCCAAAATTGCCGGGAAATACCACGTCGTAGACGAGATAGCCGATCGGGATATTCCCCGGCTGCGCGTCGATTACGACAAGGTCGCCGTCTTGTAGCGGACCGGCATACGCGTTGGGGCACACAAGACACGCTGCCAGCGCGATGACAGCGGCGATGAATGAGTAGATCAACAGATTCGACGAAAACTTAATTAATCTATTTTGCATCGGTTTTTCTCCTCCCTTGCACCGCAGCTATGATCACTGCTCGAGGGTCGAGAAGCCCCGGAGCGTCTGGTGCCTCGGTGGCATCTCGTTAAGGTTGCGCAAATACCGTGCCAGTACTGTGTGTCAGTGACATACACATATTTGACACTCGAATTTGTAAAGAATACCGACGGCGGCTGATAGGGTGGGCGCGTTGCGATCGGTTGCAAAAGCGTCGCTTACCGCCGACAGGTGATCAGATTAGCCTTCGGTAACGAGCCGCTTGCACTTTCGGAACTACGCGTTGTCAAAGGTGATATGTACCAATACCTCGATTTAATCCGGACTGGGATGTAAGAAATTCCGACATCTCAGGCCGACAACGCCCATCTTTTGGCTGCGCGAGGCCCGCGCAGTGGACACTGCACCACCTCGGTGTCGAGAAAACCGGTCCCACCAATCTTTAGTGTCCGACCCAAAAAGAATCACGAGAGATCAAAGAACTGACCGTCATTCCCGCGAAAGCGCGAACCCAGGGAGAGCAACGTGCGGCCGCCACTGGACCCCCGCTTTCGCGGGGCGACGGTAAGGTCCTGGCGTCGTTCGTCTCATTGGAGAGAGACACTTAGAATGCGATCAAAATGGCAATGAAAGCTTGCGACGAATGTAAACGATTCCGACGCGCTGCGCGTGCAGTGAAGCCGAGGTCAGTCGACCCGAAGGCACGGAAGTCGGATCGCCTGTCGTTGACCCGGATGCCCTTTGCGCGGCGAGCCTGCCACTTCTACCACTCTACGTTTTGTAGAATATGCCGTCTTTCATGATGTGGGTCAGATGCTCGCCCTGGCCGTCGAGCAGCGAGAGGTCGGCGAGCGGGTCGCCGTCGACGACGATCAGATCGGCCTGGGCGCCGGGTGCCACGACGCCGATCTCGCCGGATCGGTTCAAGAGCTCGGCGTTGACGATCGTCGCCGAGCGGATGATGTCGAAGGGCGCCATCGCCTCGGCGCGGATCGTAAATTCATGGCCCTGGTGACGGTGCATCGGCCCCAAGAGATCGGTGCCGAACCCGATCCTGACCCCGGCGGCCTGCAATATTTCGAGCGAGCGCAGCCCCGCCTCGCGCACGTCGCCGAGCTTCGACAGGCTCACCTCGGGAAAGCCCAGCTCGCGGCCGAAACGATGCATCGCGTCGAAAGTGACGAGGGTCGGGACGACGAAAGCGTCGGCGCCGGCGACATGCTCGGCGGTGGTGCGGTCGATCAAATTGCCGTGCTCGATGGAGCGCACCCCAAAATCGATCGAGCGGCGGATCGCCTCGGGCGTGTAGGCGTGCGCCATGACATAGGTGTGCCAAGCGCGCGCCTCCTCGACGATCGCGCGCACCTCTTCTTCGCTGTATTGCAGGTTCCACACCGGGTCGTAGGGCGAGGCCACACCGCCCGAGGCCATGATCTTGATCTGTGTCGCCCCCTTGCGCAGCTCGTCGCGCGCAGCACGGCGGCATTCGGCGACGCCGTCGGCGATGCGGGCGAGCCCGGCGCCGCCCTCGCAGCAGGCGCAGGCGACAACTGACACGGAGTGGGTGCGCGGCCGCAAATCGCCATGCCCCCCGGTCTGGCTCAACGCCTGGCCCGATGGGAAGATGCGCGGCCCGCGCACCAGCCCCTCTTCGACCGCCTCGGCAAGCCCGCCATCGGCGCCCCCGGCGTCGCGGATTGTCGTGAACCCGCGCTGGAGCATCCCTTCGAGAACCCGGGCGGCCTGCAACGTCACCAGGCTGACCGGCCGCTCCGACAATCGAGCGAGCATCTGGTCGACGGCGATGACGTGGACATGCGCATCGATCAGCCCCGGCATCAGGGTGCGGCCGGCAAGATCGATCGTCTCGGCCGCGGTGCTCGCGATCCACCGGTCCGAAACTTCGCGGATCAGCCCGCCTTCGACGAGGACGTGATGATCCTCGCGCCGCTCCGTTTGGGTGCCGTCGAGCACCGCGCAATTGGCAAAGACGACCGCGCTCATCGACCCGGGCCCCCGGCTGTGTGCCCGGCGAGCTTAAAGCGGATGAGAGCCATGTGGAAGCGGGCGGCTTGCCGAACCGCCGGCCGGCGGCTAACGTCGCGGGAGCCACCCTTGGGAGGAACAGCGATGTCGATACTCGTGATCGGCGGCACCGGGTTCATCGGGCGCCGGCTCATCCCGCTGCTGGCGCAGCGCGGCGAGGAAATCGTGTGCATGGACATCAACCCGGCCACCGCCAATTACCAGGGCCTCGGCAAGCAGGTGCGGGTCGTGCGCGGCGATGTCAGCCAGTTCGACGACGTGATGGCGACAATGGTCGAAGCAAAGCCCGAGCGGGTGGTCAACCTCGCGTACTTCCTCGGCAGCGAGTATCCGCCGCGGGTCGCGTTCAAGCTCAACATCCTCGGCATGGACAATTGCTTCGAGGCGGCGCGGCTCGCCGGTGTCAGACGCGTCGCTTACGCCAGTTCACTGGCGGTCAGCGGCGAGCAGCATTTCTACGGCGACCGCACCGTCACCGAAGACGATTTCCGCCACGGCCATGTGCAATACGCGATGCACAAGATTTTCAACGAGTGGCAGGCGCAGGACTACCGCGAAAAGCACGGGCTCGACATCACCGCGATCCGCCCGGCCAACGTCACCGGCAACGACAAGATCGTCGGCTCGGTCGACCACGTCAAAATCATCACCTTCCCGGCGCGCGGCCAGCCGATCTCGTTCCCGTTCAAGGATGCGATGCGCAGCCCGATCCACGTCGACGAGGTCGCCGAGATCTTCGCCCGCGTGATCATGGAAGACAAGCCGAAGCAGTGGGTCTACAACACCGGCGGCATCGCGATCAGCCTCGGCGAAATCGCCGACATGGTCCGCGAATTTCTGCCCGATGCCAAGATCAGCTTCGACAAGGAGACCGGCGGCAAGGAGATCTCGGGCAATTACCTGATTGACAACACCCGCCTCGTACAGGAATTCGGCGTGCAGTACCGCCCCTACCGCGAGCGCGTCTTGCAGATCATCAACGAGGTGCGCCGCGAAGAGGGCCTGCCCCCCGTCGCCGAACGCTAGAGCGGTATTCGGTCAGATCGGGCCACCTGCCTAAAGCCGGTCATTGCGAGCGAAGCGAAGCAATCTCGGGCGGCCGAGCGTCGTCAGGTCGGGATTGCTTCGTCGCGGTGCTCCTCGCAACGACCCCGCGGCAACGTGGTCGGGGACCGCTCCGATCATCTCCTTTTCCGCGCCGCGTTCGGCCGGCAGTGGCTGATGCTTCACGGGATTCCGGCGGCGGTCGCAGGGTTCATCATCGCGACCATATCCTCCGCGGGCTATCTCGGCATCGCGGGGCTGATGGCGATCGAGTCGGCCTGCATTCCGATTCCTTCGGAAATCATCATGCCGTTCTCGGGGTATCTGGCGTCGACCGGCCGCTTTAACCTACTGCTGGCGGCAACCGCGGGGGCGGTCGGCTGCAACGTCGGATCGAGCGTCGCCTACGCGGTCGGGCGCTATGGCGGGCGGCCGTTCATCGAGAAGTGGGGCTCCTACATCCTGATCGGCCGGCGCGACCTCGACGACGCCGACCGGTTCTTCGCCCGCTATGGCGGGGTAGCGGTGCTCGCCGCCCGGCTGCTGCCGGTCATCCGGACGTTTATCGCGTTGCCCGCCGGCATCGCGCGCCTGCCGCAGCTCAAATTCCAGATCTATACCTTTGTGGGCTCGTGGCCCTGGTGTTTTGCGCTCGCCTATATCGGGTTCAAGCTTGGGCAAAAATGGGACACCGACCCCCGTCTGCACGCCATCCTGCAACGCTTCGACTGGCTTGTGCTGGCGGCCGTCGCTTTCGGCCTAGTCTGGTTCGTGTGGCGGCATTTTAGGCGCGCCGGCGAGTGACGACCCCCGATCGCAGTATAGGTGGCAAGCCGCCGCTGCTCGTTATCGCCGCTGCCATCCGTTCGGCAGCATTTTGGCTCCGAGGCCGCGTACGCCCGCCGCGATCCCGGCGACCGCTGCCGGCAGCCCGAGAGCCGGGCTGCGCAAATTCCGCTGATGGCGATTGCGGGGAAGGCGGCGATGCGCCCGGATTTCCGCCGCCGAGGGCAGCCGTTGCTCGGCCATTATGTGCTCCGGCCCATTGTTTTCGGGGCCGCGGAGGGTCAGTGCGCCGAGCAGGTCGGGTGCAGCGGCGACGCGCGGCGTGAGTGGGGGCCCGAGATCGAACAGCTTGTGCAAGGTGGCCTGGATCGAACAGTGATCGAAGGGAAGAGACGGCCGGCCGTCGGGCCGCGGCGGCGGCCGAATGACGCTGCCGGGCGCGACGTAGGGTGAGATGACGACGGCCGGGACCCGCACTCCATAACGGTCGAAGGCGAAGCCGTCCGGGTAGGGCCCGCCCGGGGAGACGGCGGGCGGCGGCGGAACATGGTCGAAGCAGCCGCCGTGCTCATCGTAGGTAACGACGAGCAGGGTCCGCGGCCAGGTCGGAGCGCTGCGCACCGCGTTGTAGACGGCAGCGATCAGCTGCTCGCCATAGAGCATGTTGTGCGGCGGGTGCTGGTCGTTGGGCACTTTGTTCAGCAGCCGGCTCGGATAGTAGCGCGGCTCTATAAAGCTGTAATTCGGCAGCCGGCCGGTGTTGGCGTGGCGTTCGAATTCCGCCTCGAACTGGCAGAAGTGGGTCGGGATCTTGAGCCACAGATCGACCAAAGTCGCAGTTTGCGGCAGATCGTGGAAATATATCTTCCAGCTGTATCCCCGCGCGTCGAGGCGCCGGAAGATCGTGCGCATCGTCCGCGGCCAGCGATGCGGAAAGCGCGAGCGCTCGTTGTTGACATAACCCCCACCGCGTCCGGCGTGCAGGAAATAGCGGTTGGGCCAGGTCTCGCAGGGTGCCGAGGCATGCCACCGGTCGGACACGCCAAAGGCTTTGGCCAACTGGCTGATGACCGGCACCTGCGTGGGAAGAAAATAGTGCATGACGGCACGAGGGTCCGCCGGCCCGTCTTGCGGCGGCTGCTTGCAATAATTGTCGACAAATCCGGTCATGCGGGCACAGGAGCTGGGTTTAGTCCCCTGGCCGAAGATCTGCTCGTTGAAGTCGCTGAACAGCTCGCCCGGATCCGGGCTCGGCATGCAGGCGGCGCGGGACGTTATTTCCGGGCTGTTCCACACCCCTATCTGCTCGACCGAACCATCCGGCTTGTGCCAGGGGTTGGTCTCGGTCCCATCCAGGCCGTCGAAGCGGTCGCTTTTCGGGTATAGCCGACCGAGCAGGTTGTCGAACGACCGATTTTCGAGCATGACGACCACGACATGGTCGATCTTGGGCATCCCGCTGTCCCGCCCCCAGCACACAATCTCGCCCGCGACCGGCTCGTTTATGAAAGACGCGAGCGCAGCCCTGACGACACGAGCGGGTAACGCCACAAGCCATGGACCGGGTCCACCACGCCGGGCTTTTCGGCTCGATCTCGGAAGCGGTCGGCCGCCGTGGATCGGGGCATCCAACAGCGAGCCGCGGTCAAGTCGGCAACCCGTGTCCTGATCCAGAAGTTCGCGATATCTCCGGCATTGTCATCCCGACCGACGGGTCCGGGCCCTTGGCCGGCCCGAGGACAGGCGGCGGTCGGACCCCATTTCGGCCATGGTGCCGGGCGAACATCGTCGCCGCCCGGCTGACTTTACGGATTGCGCCTGGAAATCTTATCAGGCGCTCGGAGCTTCGTTGTACTCGGCGTCGGTGACATGCGCGCCCCACGCGGTGCCTTGGCCCTGTTCGCCCGCTTCCGACAATGCGAGGTGCGAAAACAGCCGATCGGGCGAAGCGCCGTGCCAGTGCATCGTATCCGGCGGGATGTTGACCGTGTCGCCGGGGTTCAGCATTTGCGGCTTCTCGCCTTTGAAGCAAATGCGGCCGACGCCGGACAAGCAGAAGAGCGTCTGCCCGACCGGGTGGGCGTGCCACGCCGTGCGGGCGCCTGGCGTGAAGGTAACGACCGACCCTCCAAGGCGCGATGGCGCCTCGGCGGTGATCACGGGATCCTGGAACACGACGCCGGTGAAGGTCTCGGCGGCGCCCCGCCTTGTGGTGCGCGCTCCGGCGCGGATAACTCCGGCTTTTACTGGCATGGCTCTCCTCCTTCCAATGGCGGCGGCCTCTCGGCCGAGAAAAAATGACAGCGGATGAGCTTAGCGGCGGCACCCGGCACAAAGCAACCGCAGCGGAACGAAAGGTCAGTGCCGCCATTGGTTGACGGGCGTGGACGCCTCGTCGCTCGGGTAAGCGGCCGGCGGCGGCGCCAGTGCCGCGGTATCGGCGGGCTCGGGCCGGCGCGTCTCGGCGGCGCGGCGCAGCCGATAATAGCTGCGGACCGTCAGCGGGATCGACCCGACATAGACGATGCCGATGGCGGTCAGGGTCGGCCACGGCACCGTCGTCACAAGCGCCGCGAGCACGCCGACGCCGAGCAGGGTCGGCACCACCAGGTTATGCGGCACGCGGATCCGCTTCAGCGAGAAGGTCGGCACCTTGCTGATCATCAGCACGGCGACTCCAGCCACCGTCACCGCGTTCAGATAGGGCGAGCGCACCAGCCAATCGCCCCATTCGAAACTCAAAAACATCGGCACCATGACGAGCCCCGCCCCGGCCGGCGCCGGCACGCCGGTAAAGAACGGCGCGGCGTAGGGCGGATGGGCAGCGCCCGACTCGATGTTGAAGCGGGCGAGCCGCAGCGCGCAGCACACCGCATAAAACAACACGATCGCCCAACCGAGCCCGTGCAGGCTCGACATCGTCCACAAATACAGCACCGCGGCCGGCGCCACCCCAAAGCTGACGAAATCCGAGAGGCTGTCGAGCTCGGCGCCAAAGCTCGACGTTGATTTGAGCAGGCGCGCGATGCGCCCGTCGAGACCGTCGAAGATGCCGGCGACGATGATCGCGAACACCGCGCCGACGAAATTTTCGCCCATCGCAAAACGCATCGCGGTCATTCCGGCGCACAATGCGAGCAGCGTCAGGACATTCGGAACCAAGCGGTTGACCGACAGGTCGGAGAGCCGCTGCACCCGCGGGCGCCGCATGCGGCCAGCGCGCACCCGCAATCTTCCCCGTCGCTCACCGCGCCATTCTGTCAATGTGCGACCCCTTGTCTAACCGGCTCCCGGGCAAAGCGGTCGGCGATCACGGTCTCGCCACCGATCATCCGCTGCCCGGCAACGACCATTGTTACATAAGGCGGCGGGCAATAAACATCGACCCGCGAGCCAAAGCGAATGATGCCGATGCGCTGGCCGGTCGCGATGCGCTGTCCTTCGCGCAAATCGCAAACGATGCGGCGCGCGACGAGGCCGGCGACCTGGACAAAGGCGATCTCGGGGCCGGCGGGCGGCGACACTCGAATCGCCATCCGCTCGTTATGGAGGCTGGCCTCCGCCCGGCTCGCATCGAGAAAGCGCCCCTTGGCGTAGCGCAACGCCAACACCCGGCCGCCGATCGGCGCGCGATTGACGTGCACGTCGAAGAGGCTGAGAAAGATCCCGATTCGCGCCATCTCGGTATCGCCCATATCGAGCTCCGGGGGCGGCGGTGCCGCGTCCACCGACGTGACGATGCCATCCGCGGGGCTGATCAGCACACCCTCGCGCGCCGGCGTCACCCGCCACGGGTCGCGGAAAAAGTAGATGATCCATAGGGTGACGACGACGGCGACCGACCCTGCCGGTCTCGACACCACAAACAGCAGCACCGACGCGATAACCGCCGCGAGGACGAATTTGATACCGTCCGGGTGCAGCGGCGCCAGAACCCTTCTCAGCACACGCACCCACCACGCGCAGAACGGGCCAAGCGCAGAACGGGCCAAGCGCAAAACGCCCGGCTCACCTCCCCTCGCGCCGCCACGCCGCCAGCAACCCGCCGACGATCAGCAGCAGCGCGGCCACCGCCGGCAGCAGTGGAATTTCGCTGAACCCGCTGACCGTATAGTCCCCGTTGGCGCGAAAGCCCATCCAGTTTCCCCCGGACGCGGCCTCGTCTGGCAAGACCCGGCGAATCTCCGGGATTTTGCCCGTGCCGGCCCAGAAAACGCCTCCGCCCGTCGCCGCGGCAACGGGTGCGAGCTTGTCGGGCGTGGCTCGGACATCGGCAAACTCGACCGGGTTCAGCGGCCCGGCGGCGGCGAGCGCGGTTTTGCTGCCGTCAGTTACCCGATAAAGCCCCATCCGGGTAATCGCGAGGCTGCCGGCGCTGCGCCCGCCTTCACCCGGCGTCAGCTTGAGGCTCTGGCTCGAACCGTCGGGTGCGGTCACCGTGACCGGGTGGTCGTCGGGTTCGAGCGACTGGCGGGTCACGACCAGGCGATCGCCGTCGACCGCGGCGCGCAGGTCGTTTTCTTCGAGATCGGGCTCCTTCATCAACCAGTAGGCCAGCCGGCGCAACAGTTCGGCCTGGGGGCCGCCGCCCTCGAAACCGCGTGCCCAAAACCACATCTCGTCGGACAGCAACTGCGCCACCCGCCCCTTGCCGACGCGGTCGAGCACCAAAAGCGGGTCGCCGCGATCGCCGGTCATCACGGTCACGCCACGATGCACTCGGGCGTCGACCTGGCGGAACCACCGGCCCCAGCTGGGGTCGGCGCCCGGGGCACCGGCGCCGCGCAACTCCTCGGTCACCGGATCGCGACGGCCGACATTGGTCACCTGCGGCTTGAAGCCCTCCTCATACACTTCTCCGGTCGGCTCGGCCGGCAGTATCGCCCCGAGCGGCGAGCGCGACAGGCTCATCGGCGTGCCAAAATTCGGTCCCGCCGCTTCGAGCAAGGCGCCGCCGTTCTGCACGTAGCGCACGACGTTTTCGAGATAGGCCTCGGGAATTACTCCGCGCTGGCTGTAGCGGTCGAAGATGATCAGGTCGAAATCCTCGAGCTTGGTGTCGAACAGCTCGCGGATCGGGAAGGCGATCAGCGACAGCTCGCGGATGGGCGTGCCGTCCTGCTTCTCCGGCGGGCGCAAAATCGTGAAATGGACGAGGTCGACCGAGGGGTCGGATTTGAGCAGGTTGCGCCATACCCGCTCGCCGGCATGCGGCTCGCCCGAGACCAGCAAGACCCGCAAGCGGTCGCGCACGCCATTGACGACGACGACGGCGCGGTTGTTGACGAGCGTCAGCTCGCGCGGCCCCGGTGCCGCCTCGAGCTCCAGCACATTCGGGCCGCCATGATCGATCGCCACCGGCAAGGTGACATCCTGCCCGACAGGCACCATCACCTCCTGCGGCGCGCCGCCATCCTTGCGCCAAGTCACGCGCGCCTCGTCGGTGTCTTCGCGCGCCTTCTCGGCAGCAGTCTCGGGCAGGTCCTCGACTCGGACCTTGAGCTGCAGCTGCTTCCCGACGATGCCAAAGCTCGGCGCTTGCGCGACGACGAGCCGCCGGTCGCCTTCGTCCGGCTGTCCGGACAGCAGCACATGCAGCGGAGCGGGGACCGCCTGCCGCAGCGAGTTGGCGTCGCCGGTCGGCACGTCATGCACCTCGCCGTCGGTGATCATGACGATCCCGGCGAGGCGCTGGCGCGGGATATCGGACATCGCCCGATCGAGCGCCTCGAACAGCCTCGTGCCTTCGTCGCCGTCGCCGCGCCCGGCTGCCCCCGCCCGGATCACCCGTAGATCGAGATCGGGCTCGTGCCCGAGCTTTTCCTTGACCGCGGCCAGAGCCGCCTCGGTAGCCTGCCGGCGCTTGCCGATGTCCTGGCTCGGCGAGTCGTCGACAACGACGATCGCGACATCGCGCCGCGGCAGGCGCTGCTCCTCGATCAGCGACGGATTGACCAGGGCCGCGAGCAGCACAGCGATCGCGATGGCCCGCCAGCCCAGCCCCGGAGCGCGCCGCAGGATGCCAAACGCGACGAGCAGCGCCCCCGCCGCGGCGAAAAGCGCGAGCACCCACCATGGCAGCAACGGGGCAGCCGCAATGGCGAAGCCGCTGCTCGTCACTGGCCCAGCCGCTCCAGGATCGCCGGGACGTGCACCTGATCGGATTTGTAGTTGCCGGTCAGCACGTACATGACGAGATTGATGCCGAAGCGCAGCGCCATCTCGCGCTGCTGCTCGCCGCCCGGAACGGCGGCGTAGAGCGGCTGGCCCTCTTTGTCGATGGCCCAGGCGCCGGCCCAGTCGTCGGCGCCGACAATGACGCTCGAAACCCCGTCGTTGACGTGGTCGTCGACCGGCTCGACCCACAGGGTCCCGACATCCCAGCGGCCGGGAAATTCGTGCAGCAGATAAAACGATTTGGTCAGGACATGGTCGGGCGGGATCGGCACCAGCGGCGGCATGTTGATTCCGGCGGTCAGCCGGCGCAGCCTGTCGGCGGCGACCGCGGCGCCGCCAAACGGCCCCGGCGATTGCTCGTCCCCGTCGCGGGTGTCGAACAGGATCGTGCCCCCGGTTTCGAGATAACGGTTGATGCGCTCCACCGCTCTTGGCGAAGGCGGCGGCTGATCGGCGGTCACCGGCCAATAGAGCAGCGGAAAAAAGATCAGCTCGTCGGTTTCGATGTCGATCGCGAGCGGGTCGCCGGTCTCGACCGCGGTGCGCCGGGTGAGCGCGTCGCCGAGACCCAGCAGGCCGGCGCGGCTCTCGCTGTCGACCTCTTCGCTACCGGTCCTGACATAGGCCAGGCGCAATTCGGAAGTCGCGCGCACGACAAAGGCGTCGTCGGCGCGTGCAGGGGCCGGGAACGCCAGTGCGGCGAGCAAAAGTGCCGCGGCGACCCGCGCCGGACGCCGCCGCAGCAACCCGCGCAGCCCATAGGCGATCAACAAATCGGCGAGCGCCAGCAGCAGGGCCGCCGTCAGCACGGGCGCCCGCAGGTCGATTTCGTCGCCGCGTCCGAAGGTCTCGCGATGAGCATCCGCGGGCAGGCCGTCGATTGGCTTCAGTTCGGTGATCCCGGTGGAGACGTTGAGCGCGCGGCGCGAATCCTGCGTGCCGTAAAAGCCAGGCGGATGCTGCGGCGAGACGATCGTGGTGGCGAGGTCCTTGCTGGCGATCGGGCGCGCCGTCGGCGGCGCGCGCTGCAGATGGCCGAAACCATCGAGCGTCTCGAGGGGCGGCAACGTCGCCTCGCTCGCGGCCGTGACCCCTTGGCTCAGCCCCACGATCCGCCGCAGCATTTGGACGAACAGTCCGGACAACGAGAGGTTGGACCAGTCGGCATTTGCCGTCGTGTGCACCAGCACGATCCAGCCGCGCCCGCGCTTTTCCGCAGTGACGAGCGGCGTGCCGTCGGCAAGCCGCGCCCAGGTCTTGGCGGCGAGGTCGAGGTCGGGATCCGCCAGCACCTGGCGCGAAACCGTCACATCGGGTGGGACCGAGAGCCCGGCAAAGGGGCTGTCGGGCGCGAACGGCGCGAGCTTCGCCGGCTGCTCCCACGACATGGCGCCGCCGATGGTTCGGCCGCCACGGCGCAGCCGCACCGGCAACAAATTGTCGTCCTTCTCGGCCAGGCGCGGCCCGGCGAAACGCAGCAGCATTCCGCCAGAATCGACCCATTTTTCGATCGCCTCCGCATCGGCCGGCGAATCCGGGTTGGAATCGGCGAAGATCAGCACCGCGAGCTGGCGCTTCAACAGATCGGTGGCATGACCGCGCCGGACTTCGGTGAACGGCTCCAGCGCGCGCTCGAGATAATAATTCTCGCTGAGCAGCGGCTGGCTGTCGGCGTTCGGCGGTGCCGCGATGCCGACCGGGCGACGACGCCAGCGCTCGTCGACGAGCAAGACCGCCCCGGCGGATTGGCCGTTTTCGACCTCTATCCGGGTCACTTGGTTGCGCAGCTCGTTTGGCATCGCCAACCGCACTTCGGCGGCTGCGGCACCCGGCTCGATCGTCGCCGCTTGGCGCGCCAGAAAACGCCCGTCAGCCCCGCTCGCCCGCACCTCGTAGAGGCGCGGCTTCATGGCAGGCAAGGCGCGCAGCGCGACGGTCGGATCTTTCGCCTCGCGATCTCCGGCGGCGACCAGCAGGGGTGACTGGCCGGGACCGGCGACGAGATATTCCAGGCTGCCGCGGTCGTCGAGATCGGCGGCGAGCAGCTTTGCGCCCCCGCCATCGTCGATGCCGTCGCTGAGCCAGATCGCGGCGTTTGCACCCGGAAGCGAGAGCTTTTGCAGGCGCGCCAACGCCGCCTGCCGGTCTACCGGCCAGGGCTTCGGCTGCAGCGCGTCGACCGCGGCGCGCGCGTCGACTGCGCGGATCGGCGCCAGCGCCGGGGGTGCCGTGTCGCCACCGGATTGGGCGGTCGTGACGAGGACGACCTGCCGGTCCTCGCGCTCGGCCTCGGCCAACAGGTCGCGCAGCGCCGCTTGGCGCGCCGGCCAGTCGCGCGCCGCCGCCCAGCCGTCGTCAACGACCAGGATCAACGGCCCGGTCCCGGATAGCTGCGCCTGCGGGTTGAGCAGCGGATGCGCCGCGCCCAGGATCACCAGTGCCGCTATTGCCATGCGCAGCAATATCAGCCACAGCGGTGTGCGGGCCGGCGTTACCTCGCGCGGCACCAGCCCCAGCAGCAGCCGAATTGCCGGAAAAAGGATGCGCCGCGGCGCGGGCGGCGTCACCCGCAGCAGCCACCAGATGAGCGGCAACCCGGCCAGCGCCGCCAGCAGCCAAGGCGAGGCGAAAGCGAGCGAACCCAACGTCAGCATCGATCAGCCCGCTGTGCTCACCGGCCGTGTCGTTAGTGCGATTTGCACTAAATCCCTCATCGCCGGCGGTCTCCCGACAGCGCCGAATACAGCGCCAGCAGCGCCAGTCCGGGCGCGCGGTCGGTGCGGTGCGAGCCGAAGGTCCAGCCGAGCCGTCCGGCGATCGCCGCAAGCCCCGCGCGGTGGTCGCGAAAACGGCCCGAGTACTCCTCGCGAATGCCCTCGACCCGGCTCACGACGATCTCGTCGCGTTCCTCGACCCCGGCAAAACGGATGCGGCCGTCGAACGGCAAATCCTCCTCGGCTGCGTCGACGATATGTAGCAGGTGGCCTTTGAGCCCGGTCGCGGCAAATCGGGCAAGGGCGGCGTCGACCTTGTCTAGCGGCGACAGGAAATCGCCGATCAGCACGAGCATTCCGGCACGCGGTAACGGCTCGAAGGCGGGCAGGCTTTCCCGGCCGGCGCTGTCGCGCGCCAGCATCTCGACCACCCGCGACAGGGCGACCCGGCCGCTCATCGGCGCCATCCCGCTGCCGAGCAGGGTCAGCCGTTCGCCGCCGCGCACGAGCAGGCTCGCCAGAGCCACGAGCAGCAAATCCGCGCGGTCGCGCTTGGTCGGCCATTCCGCGCCGGCGATGTACTCGGCCGAACTGTAGCCCATCGAGGCCGAGGCGTCGCGCCAGAGCCACACGCTCTGCGCTGCTTCCCATTCGGTCTCGCGGATATAGAGGCGCTGCGATTTGGCGCTTTCGCGCCAGTCGATCCGGCTCGCGGCATCGCCCGGCTCATATTGGCGGAATTGCCAGAAGGTCTCGCCCTGTCCGACCCGGCGGCGCCCGTGCACGCCTTGCGCCACGGTGGCGGCGACCCGCTCCGCCGCGACCAGCAATGGCGGGAACGCCGCGGCCGCCTGCTCGGCCCGGCTGCGCAACGCGGCCGTCGGCGCGCCGCGACGCGCGAGCAGCGAGGCGAGCGAACGCGCGCCCCCGGTGTTCACCGGAACGGCGCCGAAATCTGTTCGATGACCCGCGCCACGGTGACGCCCTCGGCACGACCGGCAAAGCTGACCGCCATGCGATGCTGCAGCACCGGCGGCGCCAACGCCAGCACATCGTCGACCGACGGACTGAAGCGGCCGTCGATCAGCGCTCGGGCGCGGCAAGCGAGCATCAGCGCCTGGCTGGCGCGCGGCCCCGGCCCCCATGAGACGAAGCGCGTGATCGGGTCGGCGGCGGCGTCCGGCCGCCCCGAGCGCACCAGAGCCAGGATCGCGTCGACGACGCTTCCCCCAACCGGGATGTGGCGCACCAGGCGCTGTGCCGCCATGAGTTCGACGACGTTCATCGCCGGCCGCGGCCGATCTTCGACGAGGCCGGTGGTCGCGATCAGCATTTCCCGCTCGGCCTCGCGGTCGGGGTAGTCGACATCGATTTGCATCAAGAAGCGGTCGAGCTGAGCTTCCGGGAGTGGATAGGTCCCTTCCTGCTCGAGCGGGTTCTGGGTCGCGAGCACGTGAAACGGGCGCGGCAGCGGATGGTATTGGCCGGCGATCGAAACGCGTCCCTCCTGCATCGCCTGCAACAGCGCCGATTGCGTGCGCGGGCTCGCCCGGTTGATCTCGTCGGCCATCAGCAGCTGACAAAACACCGGGCCCGGGATAAAGCGGAAGGATCGCCGTCCGCTTTCGCTTTCCTCCAGCACCTCGGAACCCAAAATATCCGCCGGCATCAGATCGGGCGTGCACTGAATGCGCTTTTCGTCGAGCCCGAGAATCGTGCCCAGGGTCTCGACGAGCCGGGTCTTGGCGAGGCCGGGAACACCGATCAGCAACGCGTGGCCGCCGCACAGCAGGGTGATCAGAGCTTGCTCGACGACCTCGCGCTGACCAAAAATGATCTCGCCGATGCGGGCGCGCACCAGACTGAGGCTGCGGCCCAGCGCCTCGACCTCGGCGACGAGATCGCCGGGGGCGGTGTTGACGGATCCGGTGTTGATGGATGCGGGGGAAGACAACAGCGGCGATCCTCTTTCAAACGCTTCGACAGGTGCGAACCTGATGGAAAACACCGGCTCCGGCAATTCCCCCGTGCTCCGGCCGATGGGCGGCCGGCGATTGCCGATCGACTGCGGCGACCTCGACATGCGGATCGCCCGCGACGGCACTTGGCATTATCGCGGCTCGCCGATCGGGCGGCTGCCGCTCGTCAAGCTCTTCGCATCCGTCCTGCGCCGCGAGCGGGATGGCTCCTACTGGCTCGTCACCCCGGCTGAATGCGGCCGCATCGAGGTCGATGACGTTCCCTTTCTCGCCGTCGAGCTGTCCGTGAGCGGCAAAGGCCGCGAGCAGGAGCTGATCTTCCGGACCAATCTGGACGATATTGTGACCGCCGGCCCCGACAATCCGCTGCGCGTCGAGATCGCGGCAAATGGCGAACCCGCACCTTATATCCTGGTGCGCGAGGGGTTGGAGGCGCGGCTGGCGCGGCCGGTCTTTTATGAGCTGGTCGAGCTCGGCGGCGCGGAGCAGGTCCACGGGCTCGTGCGGTTCGGGGCGTGGAGCAAGGGGGCCTTCTTCGAGCTCGGCGATCCGGGCGAGGATTGGGAGTGAGGCCGACAGGCGTGCCAAGCGAAAAATCGAGGGACGGGTCGCTGATGGAAGAACGGGGAACAGGGTCTCATCCGCTCGGCCGCGAGTGGGTGACCGCGCGTTTCGCGCAACTCGGCCGGCCCGGGCGGCGGGGCTTTGGCGGTACGGCGGATGCGGCCGAAGCGGCGGCGTTGCGGCAGGCGACCCGCGGCGATCACGACCTCAACCCGGGCATGACCCCGCCCAGCATCGAATTGCGGCCGGCAGCGGTGTTGGTGCCGCTGGTCGACCGCCCCGAAGG
>DATKHX010000214.1:0-2016 GCA_035510075.1 Allostellaceae bacterium | reverse complement strand
AGCTCGAAAGCTTGCTGTCGGGCGAGGCCGACGCCAACGACTGCTATCTCGAAGTCCATGCCGGCGCCGGCGGCACGGAAGCCCAGGACTGGGCCGAGATGCTGCTGCGCATGTATGCCCGCTGGGCCGAGGCGCACGACTATAAGGTCGAATGGCTCGAGGAAAGCGGCGGCGAGGAGGCCGGGATCAAATCGGCGACGATGCGGGTCAGCGGCCCCGACGCCTATGGCTGGCTCAAAACCGAGAGCGGCGTGCATCGCCTGGTGCGCATCTCGCCGTTCGATTCGAACGACCGGCGGCACACCAGCTTTGCTTCGGTCTGGGTCTATCCGGTCGTCGACGACAAGATCGAGGTCGAGATCAACGACAAGGATTTGCGCATCGACACCTATCGCTCGTCGGGGGCGGGCGGCCAGCACGTCAACAAGACCGACAGCGCCGTACGCATCACGCACATGCCCAGCGGCATCGTCGTGCAATGTCAGAGCGAGCGCTCGCAGCACCAGAACCGCGCCCACGCCTTTGCGATGCTGCGCGCGCGCCTCTACGAGGCCGAATTGCAGCGGCGCGAGGCGGTCACCGACGCACTGAACGCGACCAAGACCGACATCGGCTGGGGCCACCAGATCCGGTCCTACGTGCTGCAGCCCTACCAGATGGTCAAGGATTTGCGCACCGGGGTCGAGACCGCCAACACCGGCGCCGTCCTCGACGGCGACATCGACCGCTTTTTGGCCGCCGCGCTCGCCGCCCGCATCGAAGGCTCCGACGCGATCGCCACGGGCGCCTGACTTGAAAGATGGGACTTGCGCCGTTCGTTGAGCTCGGCTCGAATCAACCCCGCGATTGTTGACTCGTCATTCCCGCGAAAGCGGGAACCCAGAGCTTGCCCCTGGCTTGAACAGGGGGCAGCGGTAGAGGTGCACCCTCTGGCCCCCCGCTTTCGCGGGGGGAGAGGGATAGTAACCACCGCGCGCCCGCCAAATCGGCCAAGCGTCCGCCGGATAAGTCTTTCCCCGGCCCATCATAAATGCGTAATCTCTCCCCCGCAGACCTCTTCGACAACCGGGCCCGGCGGCGTTCAGCACATCGGTCGGCGTCCGCCCCACCACACGGGAGAGAAACATGGCTGAGATCGACGGCGCCACCCTGATCGCGCGGAGCCTCAAACAGCAGGGCATCAACCACTTGTTCGGTGTCGTCGGGTTTCCCGTCGGGCCGATCGCGGCAGCGGCGCAAAAGGAAGGTGTCGCCTATATCGGCATGCGCAACGAGCAGGCCGCCTCCTATGCGGCGCGCGCCTACGGTTATCTGACCGGGCGGCCCGGCGCCTGCATCGTCGTCACCGGCCCCGGCGTCGTGCACGGGCTTGCGGGGCTTGCCGACGCCCAGCAGAATTGCTGGCCGATGATCCTGATCGGCGGCGCCTCGGAAACCTATCGCCGCGGCATGGGCGCCTTCCAGGAAGAGCGCCAGGTGCTGCTCGCCGCGCCGCTCTGCAAATTCGCGCACGCGATCGATAGCGTAAAGCGGATCCCGTATTATGTCGCGGAGGCGACCCGCAACGCGACCTACGGCCGTCCCGGCGCCGCTTATCTCGACATGCCGGACGACATCATCACCGGCAAGTGCGACGAGAAGGACGTCGTGCAGGTGCAAAAATGCCCCGACCCGCCGCGCTTCCAGGCGCCGCCGGAGAATATCGACGCGGCGCTCAACATGCTCGAGCGGGCCGAGCGGCCGCTCATCCTCGTCGGCAAGGGGATGGCTTGGGCCGACGCCGAAAGCGAGGTGCGCTCCTTTATCGAGAAGACGCAAGTGCCGTTCCTGCGCTCGCCGATGGGCAAGGGTGTGATGCCCGACGACCATCCGCTCTCGGTGGCGGCGGCCCGCACATTGGCATTGCAGAACGCTGACGTCGTGTTCCTGATGGGCGCTCGCTTCAACTGGATATTCCATTTCGGGCAGCCGCCGCGCTATGCGCCGGACGTCAAGGTCATCCAGCTCGACATCGCG
>DATKHX010000213.1:0-17045 GCA_035510075.1 Allostellaceae bacterium | reverse complement strand
GCCGCACACGCGCTTTCAGTGCGAGGCCTACATCCTGACCAAGGAGGAGGGCGGGCGGCACACGCCGTTTTTTGGCAACTACCGGCCGCAATTCTATTTTCGCACGACCGACGTGACCGGCACGGTGCACCTGCCCGAGGGGACAGAGATGGTGATGCCGGGCGACAACATCTCGATGGAGATCGAGTTGATCGCCCCGATCGCGAAGGACGAAGGCTTGCGCTTTGCGATCCGCGAGGGCGGCCGCACCGTCGGCGCCGGCGTCGTCGCCAAAATCATCAAGTAGGTCGGCGAGAACCAACAACGAAAAAGGGAAACGCCAAGTGGACAATCAGAATATCCGCATCCGCCTGCGGGCCTACGATCATCGCGTGCTCGACCAGTCGACGAGCGAGATCGTCAACACCGCGAAGCGGACCGGGGCGCGGATCCGCGGGCCGATCCCGCTGCCGACTAAAATCGAGAAATTCACGGTGCTGCGCTCGCCGCATGTCGACAAGAAGTCGCGCGAGCAGTTTGAGATCCGCACGCATAAGCGGGTGCTCGACATCGTCGATCCGACGCCGCAGACCGTCGATGCGCTGATGAAGCTCGACCTGGCGGCCGGCGTCGATGTCGAGATCAAGCTGTGACGAGCCGAGCTGACATGCCCCTCACCTCCTCCCTTTCCCCGCCTGCGGGGAGAGGGAGGGATCCCCGCAACGGGAAGGTGAGGGGCCGCAAGCCTCGAAGCGCCGCAGCTTCGGCGAGGGGATAGGGCGATGCGCACCGGTCTTCTTGCGCGCAAGCTCGGCATGACCCGGATCTTCACCGAAGCCGGCAACCATGTGCCGGTGACGGTGCTCGCGGTCGACAATTGCCAGGTCGTCGCGGTGCGCACGCCCGAGAAGGACGGCTACAGCGCGTTGCAGCTCGGCATCGGAACCGCCAAGGTCAAGAACGTGTCGAAGCCGCAGCGCGGCCATTTCGCGCAAGCCAAGGTCGAGCCCAAGGCGCGGCTCGCCGAATTCCGCATTTCCGATGACGCGGTCGTCGATGTCGGCGCCGAAATCACCGCGGCGCATTTCGTGCCGGGACAGCGGGTCGATGTCGTCGGCACGAGCATCGGCAAGGGTTTTGCGGGCGGCATGAAGCGGTGGAATTTCGGCGGGTTGCGGGCGACCCACGGCGTCTCCGTCTCGCACCGCAGCCTCGGATCGACGGGTCAGCGCCAGGATCCGGGCAAGACCTTCAAGAACAAGAAGATGGCGGGCCATCTCGGCGCCGCGCGGGTGACCGTGCAGAGCCTGGTGGTGATCGCCGCCGATGCCGAGCGCGGTATTTTGATGCTGAAGGGCGCGGTGCCCGGCAGCAAAGGCGGATATGTGCTGGTCAAGGACGCGGTCAAGCGCAAGGCGCCGGACGGGCTGCCGTTCCCCGCCGCGGTGCGTGCGCCGCCGGAAGCGGCGGCAGCGCCGGTGGCGGAAATGCCGGTGGCGGAAACGCCCGAAGGAGAACAGAGGTGAGCACCGTCGTCGTCCGCAATCTCGACAATCAGGAGGTCGGCGACATCGAGCTCGACGACACCGTCTTCGGGCTCCCGGTGCGCCGCGACATCCTGGCGCGCGTCGTCAACTGGCAGCTTGCCAAGCGCCGCGCCGGCACCCACAAGACCAAGGGCATCAGCGAGATCCAAGGAACCACCAAAAAGCCCTACAAGCAGAAAGGCACCGGCCGTGCCCGCCAAGGCAGCCTGCGCTCGCCGCAATTCCGCGGCGGTGCCGTCATTTTCGGCCCGGTGGTGCGCAGCCACGCATTCGACCTGCAAAAAAAGGTGCGCCGGCTCGGCCTCAAAACCGCGTTGTCGGTCAAGCTCGGCGAGGGCAAGCTCGTCGTCATCGACGCCGCCCGCGCCGACGAGCCCAAGACCAAGGCGCTGCAAGCCCGGCTCGAAGCGCTGGGCTGGGGTTCGGTGCTGATCATCGACGGGCCGGCGGTTGACGCGAATTTCGCGCGCGCCACCCGCAACCTGCCGCGCGTCGATGTGCTGCCGCAGCAGGGTGCCAACGTCTACGACATCCTGCGCCGCGACACCTTGGTCTTGACCCGCGAGGCGGTGCAGCACTTGGAGGCACGCCTCAAATGAGCCGATTTCGCGTCATCCCGCCAGCCGAGACGCATCTGACGCGCCAGCAGATGTACGATATCATCCGCACCCCGGTGATCACCGAAAAGGCAACGAACGCCTCGGAGCACAATCAGGTGATCTTTCGCGTGCCGCTGACCGCGACCAAGCGCGAGGTCAAGGCGGCGGTCGAGGGACTGTTCGATGTCAAGGTGACCGCCGTCAACACGATCCGGGTCATGGGCAAGGTCAAGCGGTTTCGCGGCCGCCCGGGCCGGCGCTCCGATGTCAAAAAAGCGATCGTAACCTTGGGCGAAGGCCAGAGGATCGACGTGACCACCGGGATTTGAGCCGGGAAACGAGCAATGGCACTCAAGACTTTCAACCCGACGACCCCGTCGCGGCGGCAGCTCGTCATCGTCGACCGCAGCGAGCTGTGGAAAGGCAAGCCGGTCAAGGCGTTGACCGAGGGGTTGCGCGGCAAGGGCGGGCGCAACAACGCCGGCCGCATCACAGTGCGCTGGCGCGGCGGCGGCAACAAGCGGCGCTACCGCCTCGTCGATTTCAAGCGCAGCAAGGTCGATGCTCCGGCGACGGTCGAGCGCCTCGAATACGATCCGAACCGGACCGCCTTTATCGCGCTCGTCCGCTATCCGGACGGCGAGCTCGCCTATATCCTGGCGCCGCAGCGGCTCAAGCCCGGCGACACAGTCGTCTCGGGCG
This sequence comes from Allostellaceae bacterium, assembly GCA_035510075.1. Taxonomy (GTDB): domain Bacteria; phylum Pseudomonadota; class Alphaproteobacteria; order ATCC43930; family CGMCC-115725; genus AP-15. The sequence continues at coordinate 14,218 of DATKHX010000213.1, read as the reverse complement.
AGAAGGTCGACGTCAAGCCGGGCAACACGATGCCGATGCGCAGCATGCCGGTCGGCACGATCATCCACAACATCGAGATGAAACCCGGCAAAGGCGGGCAGATCGCTCGTTCGGCCGGGACCTATGCCCAGCTCGTCGGTCGCGACCAGGGCTATGCGCTGTTGCGGCTGTCATCGGGCGAATTGCGGATGGTGCGGGCCGAATGCCGGGCGACGATTGGCGCGGTGTCGAACCCGGACCAGCAGAACATCGTCATCGCCAAGGCCGGGCGCAATCGCTGGCTCGGTCGCCGGCCCTCGGTGCGCGGTGTGGCGATGAACCCGATCGATCATCCGCATGGCGGCGGCGAAGGCCGCAGCTCGGGCGGCCGGCACCCGGTCACGCCATGGGGCAAGCCGACCAAGGGCAAGAAGACGCGTCACAACAAGGCGACCGATCGGCTGATCGTCCGTCGGCGCCACAAGCGCTAGCCGGCATTCGCAGGGAGAAAGAGCTTGACCCGCTCGGTGTGGAAAGGCCCGTTTGTCGACGGCTATCTGTTGAAAAAGGCGGACGAGGCGCGGCGCTCCGGGCGCAACCAGGTGATCAGGACATGGTCGCGCCGGTCGACGATCTTCCCGCAATTCGTCGGGCTGACCTTTGGCGTCTACAACGGCCACAAATTCATCCCGGTGCTGGTGACCGAGAACATGATCGGCCATAAGCTCGGCGAATTCGCGCCGACCAGGACTTTCTACGGTCATGCCGGCGACAAGAAGGCGAGGAGGGCCTGAGATGAGCAAGCCCGCCGCCGAGCGCCGCCTCGACGACAGCGAGGCGTTGGCCAGCATGAAAGGGATGCGCACGAGCGCCCGCAAGCTCAACCTCGTCGCCCGCGCGATCCGCGGCAAGACCGCTGCCTCGGCACTGGCGGAGCTGACCTTCTCGCGGCGGCGCATCGCCAACGAAGTCAAAAAGGTGCTGCAGGCGGCGATTGCCAACGCCGAAAACAACCACCAGCTCGATGTCGACCGGCTCTATGTCAAGGAGGCCACGGTCGGTCGGGCTTTTGTTCTGAAACGCTTCCACACTCGGGGCCGTGGTCGCTCGGCGCGCGTCGAAAAGCATTTCGCGCATTTGACGGTCATCGTCCGCGAGCGCCCCGAGGACGACATCGAGGAGACCGCCTGATGGGTCAAAAAGTCAATCCGATCGGGCTCAGGCTCGGCATCAACCGCACCTGGGATTCGCGCTGGTTCGCGCGCAAGGAATATTCGAACCTGCTGCTCGACGACCTCGGATTGCGGCGGTTTCTGACCCGCCGCCTGTCGCAAGCCGGCCTCTCCCGCGTCGTCATCGAACGCGCCGCGAGGAAAAGCCGGATCACGCTGCATTCGGCGCGGCCGGGCGTGATCATCGGCAAAAAGGGCGCCGATATCGAAAAGCTGCGCACCGACATCGCCAAGGTGACGCCGAGCGAGGTCAGCCTCAACATCGTCGAGATCCGCAAGCCGGAAATCGATGCCAAGCTCGTCGCCGACAGCATCGCCCAGCAGCTCGAGCGCCGGGTTGCCTTTCGCCGGGCGATGAAACGCGCGGTGCAGTCGGCGATGCGCTTGGGCGCGCAAGGGATCAGGATCAATTGCTCCGGCCGGCTCGGCGGCGCCGAGATCGCCCGCATGGAATGGTACCGCGAGGGGCGGGTGCCGCTGCATACCTTGCGCGCGGATGTCGATTTCGGCTACGGCACCGCCAAGACCACCTATGGCGTGTGCGGCGTCAAGGTGTGGGTGTTCAAGGGCGAGATCCTCGCTCACGACCCCTTGGCGCAGGAAAAGCGCGCGGCCGAGGGTCAAGGGCCGCCGGCGAGCCACGAGCGCCCGCGCCGCGAAGCCCTCGGATAAGACGACATGCTCAGTCCGAAACGCTCGAAATATCGCAAGGCGCACAAGGGCCGCGTCCACGGTCTCGCCAAGGGCGGAACGACCTTAAACTTTGGCGCCTACGGGTTGAAGGCATCCGATCCCGGGCGGGTCACGGCCCGCCAGATCGAGGCGGCGCGGCGGGCGATCACCCGACACATCCGCCGTGCTGGCCGTGTGTGGATTCGCATCTTTCCGGACGTGCCGGTGTCGCACAAGCCGGCGGAAGTGCGCATGGGCAGCGGCAAGGGCTCGCCCGAATACTGGATCTGCCGGGTCAAGCCGGGCCGGATCATGTTTGAGCTAGACGGCGTGCCGGCCGAGACGGCGCGCGAGGCGTTTGCGCTCGCCGCGGCGAAATTGCCGCTCGGTACCCGCTTTGTTGCGCGCGCCGGCGAGGAGGCCGCCGCATGAAGGCAGGCGACGTGAGGGCCAAGACCGATGACGAGCTGTCAGGCGAGGTCGACGCGCTTGGCAAGGAGATCTTCAATCTCAGGTTTCAGCGTGCCAATGGGCAGCTCGAAAACACGGCGCGGGTGCGCCAGGTGAGGCGCGACATCGCCCGGATCAAGACCATTCTCGGGCAGCGGCGCCGCAAGGCGCCCGCGGAGCAATCATAATGTCCAAACGAGTGCTTCAGGGGGTGGTGGTCAGCGACGCTTCCGACAAAACCGTGGTCGTGCGGGTCGAGCGCCGCGTGATGCACCCCGTCTACAAAAAATTCGTCACTCATTCGAAGAAGTACGCGGCGCATGACGAGCGCAATCGCTGGCATGTCGGCGACATGGTCCGCATCGAGGAGAGCCGTCCGATTTCGAAACGCAAGCACTGGGTGGTGCTGGGAGCGCTCGAGCAGGGCTCCGGCCGGCGCACCGCCGCGACCGAAGGGGCCGCCGCCGAAGCGGTCGAGAGTGGCGGAGGTGCCGCATGATCCAGATGCAGACAAACCTCGACGTCGCCGACAATTCCGGCGCGCGGCGGGTGCAGTGCATCAAGGTGCTGGGCGGCTCGAAGCGCCGCACCGCGACCGTCGGCGACGTGATCATCGTCTCGGTCAAGGAGGCGATCCCGCGCGGCCGGGTCAAAAAGGGCGATGTGCATCGTGCGGTCATCGTGCGCACCGCCAAGGAGATCCGCCGCGTCGACGGCAGTGCGATCCGTTTCGACCGCAACGCTGCGGTGCTGATCACCCCGGCAAACGAGCCGATCGGGACCCGTATCTTTGGTCCCGTCACCCGCGAATTGCGGGCGCGACGGTTTATGAAGATCGTGTCGCTCGCACCCGAAGTGTTGTGAGGCGATCGGCGGGAAACGGACCATGATCAAGCTGAAGATCAAACGGGGCGACAACGTCGTCGTCATCAGCGGCCGCGACAAAGGCCGCACCGGCGAGGTTCTGCGCGTCTTCCCGACCGAGCAGCGGGTCGTGGTGCAAGGGGTCAACATCGCCAAGCGGCACACGAAGCCGCGGATGGGCGAGCCCGGCGGCATCGTCGAAAAGGAATTGGCGCTCCACATCTCAAACGTCGCCCATGTCGACCCGGCCTCCGGCAAGCCGACGCGCGTCGGCTACAAAATGCTCGACGGCGGTCGCAAGGTGCGCGTCGCCCGCCGGTCGGGCGAAGTCATCGACAGGTGAAGCCATGACGAAGCCGCGCTTGCAGGAGTATTACGAGGCGACGGTGCACCCGGCGCTGATGGAGGAGTTTGGCTACACCAACCCGATGCAGGTGCCGCGGCTCGACAAGATCGTCGTCAACATGGGGGTGGGTGAGGGCACGCAAGACGCCAAAAAGGTCGATGCGGCGGCGGCGGAACTGACCGCGATCGCCGGCCAGCGCCCGGTCGTCACGCGCGCCAAGCGGTCGATCGCGACCTTCAAGCTGCGCCAGGGCATGCCGATCGGCTGCAAGGTCACGTTGCGTGGGCAGCGCATGTACGAGTTTCTCGATCGGCTGATCAATGTCGCCCTGCCTAGGGTGCGCGACTTCCGCGGCATTCCCGGTAAGAGCTTTGATGGGCGCGGCAACTTTGCGCTCGGCCTCAAGGAACAGATCGTGTTTCCGGAAATCGATTACGATCGGGTCGAGGCGGTGCGGGGGATGAATGTCGTGATCGCGACCACGGCCAAAACCGATGCAGAAGCGAGGGCGCTTCTCAAAGGTTTCGACATGCCGTTCAGCAGTTGAGATCAGGAGTCGGAGTCGATGGCAAAAAAGAGCGCGGTCGAAAAGAATGCCCGGCGGACAAAGCTCGCCAAGCAGAGCGCGCCCCGCCGCCTGCGCCTGAAACAGATCGCGATCGACCGCACCGCACCTCCCGAGGAGAGGTTTGCCGCCCAGCTGAAGCTGGCGATGCTGCCGCGCAACGGCTCGCGAACCCGGGTCCGCAACCGCTGTGCATTGACCGGGCGGCCACGCGGCTTCTACCGAAAGTTCAGGCTGTCGCGCATTGCGCTGCGCGAGCTTGCCTCGTCGGGGCAGATTCCCGGCATGCTGAAGTCGAGCTGGTAGGAGGCCGCTGCGATGACGATGGGCGACCCGTTGGGGGATATGCTGACGCGGATTCGCAACGGGCAGCATGCCCGGCAGGCAGTGGTTGCCTCGCCGGCTTCCAAGATGCGGGCCAATGTGCTCGAGGTGCTGAAACGCGAAGGATACATCCGCGGTTTTACGCGCGAGGATTTGCGGCCGGGGGTGGCCGAGCTCAAGATCGAGCTCAAATACGTCGATGGCGAGCCGGTCATCCGCGAGATCGCGCGAGTATCCAAACCCGGCCGGCGGATCTATTCTCGGATTGCCGACCTGCCACGCAGCTACAACGGCCTCGGCATCGCGATCCTGTCGACGCCGCGCGGCGTCCTGTCCGACAACGAGGCACGCGCGGCAAAGGTTGGCGGCGAAATTCTGTGCCGTGTGTTCTGAGGGTTTGAGATGTCGCGCATCGGCAAAAATCCGGTGGCCGTCCCGAGCGGTGTCGACGTGCAGCTGACCGGCCGCACCCTGACTGCCAAGGGTGGGCTTGGAACCTTGAGCCTCGTCGTCAGCAACGCGGTCTCGGCATCGATCGCCGATGGTGCGATCACGATCGCGCCCGCCGACGACAGCAAGCAATCGCGCGCGATGTGGGGAACGACGCGGGCACTGGTCAACAACATGGTGACCGGCGTATCCAAGGGTTTCTCGGTCGGGCTCGAGATCAACGGCGTCGGTTATCGCGCCGCGGTGCAGGGCAACACTTTGAACCTGCAGCTCGGCTATTCGCACGACATTCCGTTTCCGATCCCTGCGGACGTCAAGATCGCCTGCGAGCGCCCGACCGTGATTTCCGTCACCGGTGCCGATCGGCAGCGGGTCGGTCAGGTCGCGGCCGAGATCCGTGCGTTCCGCCCACCCGAGCCGTATAAGGGCAAAGGGATCAGGTACGCCGGCGAAATGGTCCGCCGCAAGGAAGGCAAGAAGAAGTAGCTGCGATGCCGCAAAAATCCCAAGCCCTGTTCCTGCGCCGGCGCCAACGGGTGCGCAGAAATCTGCGCCGTGCCGCGAATGGCCGCCTGCGGCTCTCGGTGTTCCGATCGTCGAAACACATCTACGCGCAGGTCATCGACGATGCGGCGGGGCGCACGCTCGCGGCGGCGTCGAGCCTCGACGCCGATCTGAAGACAAACCTCAAAACCGGCGCCGACATTGCCGCCGCGGGGGCGGTCGGCAAGCTGATCGCCGAGCGCGCGAAGGCGGCGGGGGTCGAGCGGGTCGTGTTCGACCGCGGCGCCTACCTGTTTCATGGCCGGGTGAAGGCCTTGGCCGACGCTGCCCGCGAAGGCGGCCTCGATTTCTGAAAGGGCCGGGATGGCACGCACAGCACGCAGTCAGGGCGACCGGCGCGGACGCGACGGCGATCGCCAGTCGCGCGATCGCGAAGAAAGCGAATTTGCCGAAAAGCTCGTCAACATCAATCGCGTCGCCAAGGTGGTCAAAGGCGGCCGGCGTTTCGGCTTTGCCGCTCTGGTCGTCGTCGGCGACCGCAAGGGGCGGGTCGGCTATGGTGCCGGCAAGGCGCGCGAGGTGCCGGAGGCGATCCGTAAGGCGACCGAGCAGGCCCGGCGCAACATGATCCGGGTGCCGCTGCGCGAAGGCCGCACCTTGCATCACGACATCACCAGCGGCTACGGCGCCGGGCGAGTGATCGTGCGCGCGGCCAAGGCCGGCACCGGGATCATCGCCGGCGGCCCGATGCGTGCGATCTTCGAGGCGCTCGGCGTCCACGACATCGTCGCCAAGTCGGTCGGCAGCGCCAACCCGCACAACATGATCAAGGCGACCTTTGCAGCGCTCGGTCAGGCGACCAGCCCGCGCGCCGTCGCGGCACGCCGCGGCAAGAAGGTCGGTGAGATCCTGGGACGCCGCGACGCCGAAGCGCCGCGGGAGCCGGCGTGATGGACGGCAGGAAAACGGTGACCGTGGTCCAGCTCGGCAGTCCGATCGGGCGGCGCCACGATCAGCAGGAAACGCTCAAGGGGCTTGGCTTGAACAAGCGGCATCGCCGTCGTGTTCTCGAAGATACGCCGGCTGTGCGCGGGATGATTCGCAAGGTGCGGCATCTGGTGGTCGTCGTCGAGGAGGCTGAGCAGCCGGAGCGAGGATGAGCATCTGCCGCCTGGTGCCGCCGCGAAAGGGAGAGACGATGAAGCTCAATGAGATACGAGACAACCCCGGCGCGCATTATCGAGCAAAGCGGGTCGGGCGCGGCATCGGGTCGGGAAAGGGCAAGACCGCGGGGCGGGGCGGCAAGGGCCAGACCGCGCGCTCGGGCGTGGCGCTGAACGGCTTCGAGGGTGGCCAGACCCCGCTGCATCGCCGGCTGCCGAAGCGCGGCTTCGACAATGGAATGTTCCGGCCGGATTTCAAGGTGGTCAATCTCGGACGAGTGCAGAAGGCGCTCGACGAGGGTAAGCTCAAAGCCGAGGGCACGCTCGACAGCGCGGCGCTGGTCGCCTCGGGGATATTGCGCCGGCCGGGCGACGGCGTGCGCCTGCTCGCCAAAGGCGAATTGCGGGCGGCGCTGACGATCGAGGTGGCGGGCGCGTCAAAGGCGGCGATCGCCGCGGTGGAGAATGCGGGCGGCAAGGTCATTCTGCACGCCGGCCGTGTGCGGGAGCCAAAGCAGAAAGCGGCCGCGTCGGCCTGATCGGGACCCGTGCCGCACTGTGCAGCCGGTCGCGGATATCGGGACGACGCGGTCGGCCTAAGCTCTGTTGAGCCGGGGAACAGGTTGAGGATGAACTAGATGGCGTCAGTCGCCGAGCAGCTCGCTTCCAGCATCAACTTTTCGGCCTTCACCAAGGCGACCGAGCTCAAGAGCCGCATCTGGTTCACGTTGGGCGCTTTGGTGATCTATCGGCTCGGCACCTACATCCCGATCCCCGGCATCGACCCGGGGATCTTGCACGACATCTTCGCGCGCAACGCCGGCGGCATTCTCGGCATGTTCGACATGTTTTCGGGCGGCGCGCTCGGGCGCATGACGATCTTTGCCCTCAACATCATGCCGTACATCTCGGCCTCGATCATCATCCAGCTGTTGACCGCGGTTTCGCCGACCCTCGAAGCGCTGAAGAAGGAGGGCGAGAGCGGGCGCAAGAAACTGAACCAGTACACGCGCTATGGCACGGTGCTGCTGGCGGCGGTGCAGGCCTACGGAATCGCAGTCGGGATCGAGGGGATGCGGGCCGGCGCCGAGGTGGCGGTGCTCAGCCCGGGGCTGGGGTTTCGGCTGGTCACGGTCGTGACCTTGGTCGGCGGCACGGTGTTTTTGATGTGGCTCGGCGAGCAGATCACGGCGCGCGGGGTCGGCAACGGCATCTCGCTGATCATTTTCGCCGGCATCGTTGCAAACCTGCCGCATGCGCTGGCGTCGACCCTCGAGCTCGGCCGCACCGGGGCGATCTCGACGATCTTTATCATCGCCATCCTCGTCATTTCCGTGCTCGTCGTGGGGTTCATCGTTTTCATGGAGCGCGCCCAGCGGCGCATCCTCGTCCAATATCCAAAACGCCAAGTCGGCAACAAGATGTTCGGTGGCGAGGCTTCCCACCTGCCGCTCAAGATCAACACCTCGGGCGTGATCCCGCCGATCTTCGCCTCGTCGTTGCTGCTCTTGCCGGCGACGATCGCCAATTTCCAGACCAATAGTCCAACTTTTGGCTGGCTGGGAAACATCACCGCCTACTTGGCGCATGGCCGACCGCTTTACATGTTGCTTTATGTCGCGCTGATCGTCTTCTTCTGTTTCTTCTACACGGCGATCGTCTTCAATCCGACCGAGACCGCCGACAATCTGCGCAAATACGGCGGCTTCATCCCCGGCATCAGACCCGGCAAGAACACTGCCGACTATCTGGACTATGTGCTGACCCGCCTGACGGTGGTCGGCGCGGCCTATCTCGCGGCGGTATGCATCCTCCCCGAGTTCCTCATATCGGAATATTCGGTGCCGTTTTATTTCGGCGGCACCAGCCTCTTGATCGTCGTCAGCGTGACGATGGACACGGTGGCGCAAATCCACTCGCATCTGCTGGCCCACCAATATGAAGGGCTGATCAGAAAATCAAAGCTTCGGGGTCGACGCGGATGAACCTCATCCTGCTCGGGCCGCCGGGCTCGGGAAAGGGGACGCAGGCCAAGCGGATCGAACAAAGCCGCGGAATTCGCCACCTCGCCACCGGCGACATGCTGCGCGCGGCGACCGCGTCCGGCAGCGAGCTTGGACGGCGGGTCAAGGGCATCATGGATTCGGGCCAGCTGGTTCCCGACGATGTTATCATCGATATGATCGCCGCACGCATCGGCGAGCCGGACTGCCGCGCCGGCTTTGTTCTCGACGGCTTTCCGCGCACCGTGCCGCAAGCGCGGGCGCTCGACGACATGCTGGTGGAGCATGCCCGCGGTCTCGACCACGTCATCCAGATCCAGGTCGACGAGGCAGCGCTGATCGACCGGCTCGCCGGGCGCTTTACCTGCGCGCAATGCGGCGCCAGCTATCACGAGCGCTACAACCGCCCGCGGATCAAGGGGGTGTGCGACGTGTGCGGCTGCCGAGAATTCGTCTACCGGCCGGACGATCGGCCGGAAGCGGTGCAGGCGCGATTCGAGGTCTACCGCCGGCAAACCGAGCCGATTCTTCCCTATTACCGGGCGCGCGCCATGCTGAGCATCGTGGACGGGATGGCGGGGATCGACGCGGTGACCCGTCAGATCGAAGAGATTCTCGGTCCGGATCGGCAGCGCAGCTAACGCTCGGCTGTCGCGCGGCCATAGTGTCGCAGCGGGGATTGACCGATGCGTCGTTCTGACTATACTGCCCGGCCTTGCGAAAGGCGGGACTCACCCTCATTTTGTCTCTTTTGAGGAGAAGCGCAGGTGGCGCGCATCGCTGGCGTCAATATTCCAAACCAAAAGCGGGTGCCGATCGGGCTGACCTACATCCATGGCATTGGCCGGACGACGGCATCGCAGATCTGCACCAGGATCGGCATCCCGCCGGAGCGGCGGGTGCATGAGTTGACCGATGACGAAGTGTTGCGCGTTCGCGAACTGATCGACCGCGAGCACACCGTCGAAGGCGATCTGCGCAGGTTGGTGGCGATGAACATCAAGCGGCTGATGGATCTCGGGTGCTACCGCGGACTGCGCCATCGCAAGGGCTTGCCGGTGCGCGGGCAGCGCACGCACACGAATGCCCGGACACGCAAGGGGCCCGCCCGCCCAATCGCCGGGAAAAAGAAATAGCGATGGCCAGATCGGCAGCGCCGGCGCCGCGCCTGCGGCGGCGCGAACGAAAAAACATCACATCTGGCACGGCGCATGTGAACGCGACATTCAATAACACGATGATCACGATTACCGATGCGCAGGGCAATACGATCGCGTGGTCATCGTCGGGCAGCCAGGGATTTAAGGGGTCGCGCAAATCGACTCCCTATGCGGCCCAGGTCGCCGCGGAGGATGCCGGGCGCAAGGCCATGGAGCATGGCATGCGCACCCTCGACATCGAGGTCAAGGGCCCCGGCTCGGGGCGCGAATCGGCCTTGCGTGCGCTGCAGTCGGTGGGTTTCGCCGTTACCTCGATCCGCGACGTGACGCCCATCCCGCATAATGGGTGTCGGCCGCCCAAGCGGCGTCGCGTCTGACGGGCGGGGTCGGCTCCGCACGAGCGGAGGAGACCCCTTATCGATAAAATTGCCGCTTGCCGTGCTGTCGGCTGTCGCCGCGGCCGGCAGCACGGCTAACGCATCGAGGTTCGAGTGGTAATTCAGAGAAATTGGCAGACCCTGATCAAGCCGAAGCAGCTTTCCGTCGAGCCGGGTGACGATCCGAAGCGGGTCGCCACCGTCGTCGCCGAGCCCCTCGAACGCGGGTTTGGCTTGACGCTCGGCAACGCGCTGCGGCGCGTGCTGCTGTCCTCGCTGCAAGGTGCGGCGGTGACCTCGATACAGATCGAGGGCGTGCTGCACGAATTCTCCTCGATCCCGGGCGTGCTCGAGGACGTGACCGACATCGTGCTCAACGTCAAGAGCATCGATTTGCGGATGTACGGCGAAGGCCCAAAGCGCATGCGGCTGCGCGGCAATGGGCCGGGCGAGGTCCGCGCAGGCGCCATCGAAACCGGCCATGACATCGACATCATGAACCCCGAGCTGGTGATCTGCACTCTCGATGCCGGCACCCGTATCGCGATGGAGCTGACCGTCGAGAACGGCAAGGGCTACCTGCCGGGCACGCAGAACCGGGCCGAGGACGCGCCGATCGGCCTCATTCCGGTCGACGCATTGTTCAGCCCGGTGCGCAAGATCTCCTATCGGGTGGAGAATACCCGCGTCGGCCAAGTCACCGACTACGACCGGCTGGCGATGCGCGTCGAAACCAATGGTGCTGTGACCCCAGAGGACGCCGTGGCGCTGGCTGCGCGCATCCTGCAGGACCAGCTCCAGCTGTTCATCAATTTCGAGGAGCCGCGCCACCCGTCGGACGACACCCGGCCGAGCGAATTACCGTTCAACAAGAACCTGTTGCGCAAGGTCGACGAGCTCGAATTGTCGGTGCGCTCGGCCAACTGTCTGAAAAATGACAACATCGTCTATATCGGCGACCTGGTCCAGAAATCCGAGGCCGAAATGCTGCGAACCCCGAATTTCGGGCGCAAATCCTTGAACGAGATCAAGGAAGTGCTGGCCCAGATGGGGCTCCACCTCGGGATGGAAATCCCGAATTGGCCGCCTGAGAACATCGAGGAGCTAGCCAAGCGACTCGACGAGCCCTATTGAGGATCCGATGCGCCACCGTCTGAAAGGCCGCAGCTTCAGCCGCCGCTCCGAGCATCGCAAGGCGATGTTCGAGAACCTCGCCTCAGCACTGATCAAGCACGAGCAGATCACGACGACATTGCCCAAGGCCAAGGATCTGCGGCCGATCGTCGAGCGGCTGATCACGCTCGGCAAGCATGGTGGGCTCGCCAACCGGCGCCGTGCGATCGCCAAGCTGCAGGATACGGGGTTAGCTAACAAGCTGATGACGACCCTGGCCGAGCGTTATGCCGGCCGCGCCGGTGGCTATACCCGCATCATCAAGGCGGGTTTTCGCTATGGCGACAACGCGGCGATCGCGATCATCGAGCTCGTCGACCGTGACCCAGCCGCGAAGGGCAAGGATTCGGGTCCGACCGGAACCGAGGCAGAGAGCGAAGCCGCCTGAGCGCTGATACATGCGGAAAACGCGCGCCGCCGCCGCGCATGTCTCCGAGCTGAAGGTCCGTCACCGCACGCCGCTGCTGGTCTCGATGTAATCCGCTCGCTGTCTGGCGAGCCTGCAAACAAAACAGGGCAAAAACCAATTGCACCTGATAGCGAGTTATTGCCAACGGTATATTCATGATTTGCGTGTATCCTTATGAATCTTTCCGTCCTTCATGATGATGAGAAAGGCCTCGTTTGGCTTGGCAATGAGGCTGACGTCCTCAAGCGGATTTCCATCGATGAGCAGCAAATCGGCGAGCGCCCCCTCTTCCACGACCCCCAACTTCCCGGCATAGGGATTGCGCGGGCCGGACAAGCCCAGCAGCTCGGCATTGCCGGCGGTCGCCATCGTCAAGATTTCGGCGTTCGTATACCAGCGGGTTAGATGGGTGAGCATGACGCCCTGGCGCGCGGTCAGCGTGTCGGAGAACAGCAAGTCCGAACCGAATGCCGTCTTGATCTTGTGATTTTTCGCCAGCGTGTAAGCCTTGTCCGTGCCGGCAAGAACCTGAAGTTGCTGAACCCGGCTTTGGCCGGTCAGGCAAATCGAGTCGTCATCCCCGACGAATGGCTGGATGCTCAACCATATGCCCTTTTCGGACATCAGCTTGGCCGTCGCGTCGTCCATCAGGTGACCATGTTCGATGCACCTGGCCCCGGCGGCGATGGCCCGCTGGATCGTTGCCGGCGTATAGGCATGCACCGTGACGTAGGTGGCCCAGTCTTCAGCCGCTTCGACCCCCGCGCGTAATTCTGGCTCGGTGAAACCGGCTGCGTCGAGCGGGCTGCGCGGTGTCGATATGCCGCCGCTTCCTACGAGCTTGATCTGGGATGCAGCCTGCATCAGCTGCTCGCGCACGCGCAGCCGAACCGCGTCCGGGCCGTCGGCGATGATGCTGGCGCCGGATTGCTCCACGCGGCTTAGGGTGCCGCCGACACTCGGAACATCGGACAACGGGCGTAAATCGCCATGCCCGCCGGTGGCGGTGATCATGGCGCCGGACGGATAGATACGCGGCCCCGACACGAGACCTTGGTCGATCGCCTCCTTCAGCGCGAAGGCGGGGCCGCCAAGATCCCGGACCGTGGTGAAGCCGCGCATCAGCGTGCGCTCGGCCTCCACGCTGGCGGCCAGATAGATATAGCCGATATCCGCGGTCATCAAAGCCGGGAGCGGCAGCGCGGCAAAGATGGAATGCCAATGCGCGTCGATCAGACCCGGCATAAGAACCCGGCCACCGCAATCGATCACCTGCGCGCCGTCCGGCGCCGCAGGATTGCCCTCCGCCACGGCCTTGATCAGGTGGCTGTCAACAAGCAGACGGAGCCCGTTGCGCAATGTGCCCGATCTTCCGTCGAACAGACGGAAATTCGTGAACAGGGTAGGCCCCGACGGCTGGCCAGCAACCGGCGCCGACTGCGCATTGGCGGGTTTGGGCAGGCCGAGCGATGCAACCGAGGCGCCCACGCCGGCAACAAAGCCGCGCCGTGAAAGATCAGCGCCGATCCGGCGTGTCAGAGAATGAATTTCCGGCCTGTGACACAGGCAGCCGGCGTGACCTGCCGAAGCCGCCGTTCCATTCGATGTGCAAGAGAACACGGTTTCTCCGAATGGCTAAATACAATAGGCCCTACGGATCTTATACCGGGCTCTCCCGCCTGACGAGCGCCGGTCGATCGATAGCGGCGCGCCGGTGATTGTCCTGGCGCTTTAGCGCAGCGCCCGCACCATTACCCAGGAGCGCGGCCGGTCCAGTGTTGCGGCGAGCTTGTCGAAGGCGTCGATCAGGTCGTTGGGCAGGGTCAGCGAGACCTCGCTCGAACGCGCTTGGTCGTCGGGCATCTTGGCTCCCAAGACAGGCCGGGACATCGCTTAGCGGAAACGCCGCAGCAGCCTACGCCGTCGGCCGCACGGCAAAGCCGGGGCTGCCGTCGTCGGTGTCGTCCTCGACTTGAACGTCGCTGACCCGTGCGGTGAGTGGCCCGCGGCCGGCGGCTTCGATCATTGGCGCGACCGCCTCTTCGGGGCCGGTTGCGAGCATCTCGACACTACCGTCGGCGCGGTTGCGCACCCAGCCGCGCAGACCCAAATCCATCGCGATCCGCTCCGCCCAGGCACGATAGCCGACGCCCTGGACGCGGCCGGCAATGCGCAGTCTAACCGTCCTCACCGTTAGCGATATAGCCTGCCGGCCCGCAGCAACCTAGGCCGCCTTCGTCCTTCGATGCGGCATCCTGACAGCGGAATTGCCGTCTGTAGAGCGGGACACTGCCCCGCCTCTCGACTGTTTACCCGGTACGCAGCAACCGCTGTTCTGGGAAAGAGGTTGGGCATGACTGACAAAAGCTTGAACGGGCTGAAAGTCGCGATCCTCGTCACCGACGGGTTCGAGCAGGTCGAGCTGACCGAGCCGCGCAAGGCACTCGACGAGGCCGGCGCCGAGACCCGCATCGTATCCCCCAAGGATTCGGAGGTGCGCGGCTGGAACTTCACCGATTGGGGCCAGAAGCTCCCGGTGGATTTGAA